>JBBAES010000043.1:0-11886 GCA_041655815.1 Anaerolineaceae bacterium | reverse complement strand
CGGACCCTAAAGTGTTTGATTTCATTTGAAAACATAGAACAGGAGCCCTTATGAGCCTTCATCCCCTTGCTGGCAAACCCGCCCCAATCGAATATCTCGCCAATATTCCCCGTCTTGTTTCTGCCTACTACACGCTGCACCCTCAACCAGATGACCCAACTCAACAGGTTTCCTTTGGCACTTCCGGACACCGTGGCAGTTCGCTGACTGCCAGTTTCAATGAAGACCATGTCGCAGCCATCACCCAGGCTATCATCGAATATCGTAGGGGCGAAGGCATCACTGGTCCTCTCTTCATGGGAATGGACACACACGCCCTCTCTGAGCCAGCGCTTTATACCGCCATTGAAGTTTTCGGCGGCAATGGGGTAGACATTCGTATTCACCAGGATCATCGTTATACACCCACGCCGGTCATCTCGCACGCCATACTAACTTTCAACCAGGCTTACCCTGAAACCTTAGCTGACGGCGTGATTATTTCACCCTCCCATAACCCTCCCGAAGACGGCGGTTTTAAGTACAATCCACCCAACGGCGGTCCGGCAGACACAGGCACTACCAGGTGGATCCAGAACCGCGCCAACGAAATCATCGCCAACGGCATGAAGGATGTGCGCCGGATTTCACTTCACAAAGCCATGGCTGCATCCACCACCACCCAGATAGACCTGCAAACTCCCTATCTCGAAGACCTCAGAAATGTCATCGATATGCAAGCCATCTCGGATTCTAAGATCCACATCGGTGTCGACCCCTTGGGTGGTTCTGGAATCTTCTATTGGGAGCCTATGGCAGAAATGTACAACCTGAATTTGGATGTGGTCAACAAGCGCGTCGACCCAACCTTCTCTTTTATGACCCTCGATAAAGACGGAAAAATCCGTATGGATTGTTCATCTCCTTATGCCATGGCCAGTTTGGTCGCCATGAAAGACGATTTCGACATCGCCTTCGGCAATGATGTAGATTTTGACCGCCATGGCATTGTCACGCCCAGCGTCGGCTTGATGGACCCGAATCACTATTTAACTGTCGCCATCTGGTATCTCTTCCAAAACCGTCCCGGTTGGTCAGAAGATGCAGCGGTCGGTAAGACGCTTGTTTCCAGCTCAATCATCGACAAAGTGGTCGAAAAAATCGGCCGCAGGCTCTGCGAAGTACCGGTTGGCTTTAAGTGGTTCGTGCCCGGCTTGCTCAGTGGTGAAATTGGCTTTGGTGGCGAAGAAAGCGCTGGCGCATCTTTCCTGCGTAAGAACGGAACAACCTGGACCACCGATAAAGACGGTTTCATCCTCGACCTGCTGGCAGCTGAGATTCTGGCAGTTACGGGTAAAGACCCTGCTCAACATTACCAAAACCTCGAAAAAGAATTGGGCGGCAGCTGGTATGCCCGCGTGGAGGCCCCGGCCACTCCTAAACAAAAAATTGTCCTTTCTAACCTCTCTCCCGACCTGGTTAAAGCTAAAACCATGGCAGGCGATCCGATCCTCGACAAATTGACAACTGCAACTTGTAATCATGCTCCAATTGGCGGCTTAAAAGTGGTCACCCAAAACGGCTGGTTTGCCGCCCGTCCCTCGGGTACTGAAGACATATACAAAATTTACGCCGAAAGCCTCAAGAGCGCAGAACACTTGTCACAGATTCAGGCAGAAGCACGTGAAATTGTTGACGCCGTTTTATAAATTGTATTGGAATTCGGAAAGGGTGCCTATTTTTAAACGCACGTTTTTACGCAACAAACAAAATCTCTTCTTTCACTGCTCTAATCACCTTTCTTGGCACGAAGCAGAGGAAGATTAAATAAAATCATATTTGGTTTATAGTCACATCCTGATATTTTCATAGACAGAGGCGAATCATCAATCCGTCTCTTTTTTCCTCGAAAGAGGTCGCAACAGCATGTGCCACCACAGGGGATAACCATACAACCACTCTCTGTTTAAAGTCAGTTCAAAAGGAGACCGTCACTAATCATTACAGCCTACTGGTCATCATCATCTGGTCGCTCACAACCGGTTTGGTGCGGTAAAATGGACCAATACAACGAAAAGGATCGCCCATGCAGTTTGCAGACTCGCCGAAAAATCAATCTTCCAAATCCATTATAGAAAAGATCAGCTCTTCCTGGAAAGACGCAGGG
The DNA here is from genome assembly GCA_041655815.1 of Anaerolineaceae bacterium. Classification (GTDB taxonomy): domain Bacteria; phylum Chloroflexota; class Anaerolineae; order Anaerolineales; family Anaerolineaceae; genus Mesolinea. The sequence goes on along the minus strand of JBBAES010000043.1, from coordinate 9,740 downwards.
GAAGCCCTGCGTAATACTCCCCAGGCATTCAAGCTGGTTTGGCAAGCCAGCAAGCGCCACACGCTGATCAATTTCACCCTGATCCCTCTGATAGCGGTGCTTCCGGCAGCCCAGTCTTGGGTGGGCAAAATGATCGTCGATAAGATCCTCCAGGCAACCGAAGCCACTTCGGATGTGCAGGCCGGGTTGCGCCTGGTACTTCCGTTTGTGCTGATTGAATTTGCTCTTTTGTTAGCCAGTACCTTGCTCAGTTCGTATCGAAGTCTGTCCAATAGCATTTTACGCTCCTTGCTCACCAAACACGTCAATACCCTGATTATCGACAAAGCCATCGGCCTCGATCTGCAGTTTTATGAAGACCCTGTCTTTTACGACAACATGCAAAACGCCCGCAGGCGAGCTGATAGTTCCGCCTTGGCAATCATCACAGCCATATCCCAGGTTGCTCAGCAACTCATCACCCTGATCTCATTGGTGGTTCTGCTGGTTAACTTTAGTCCCTGGCTGGCAGTCTTTGTCATCCTGGCCGCGATTCCGAACTTCCTCTCCAATTCCCGATTTGCTGAGATGTCCTTCCGCGCTATCAGCCGACGCGCGCCTGAATCCCGCCTGTTGAACTACATTGAAATGCTGCTTACTAGCAATGAAACCGTCAAAGAAATCAAATTGTTTGGTCTTGGCCCTGCTCTCAAACAACGTTATGAAGTCCTGTTTAGCCAATTTTTGGAGGAGGACATCTCCATCGCGCGTCGCAACACCCTCGCCAGTCTGGCCTGGGGCATGCTCTCTAACCTTGCTTATTACGGCAGTTACATCTGGGTAATTGTGCGCACGATTAGCCAGACAATCACACTTGGTGATATGACTATGTTTCTATCGGTTTTCCGCCAATCACAGCGCGCCGTTCAGCAGTTATTAGAAAACTTCAGTCGGCTCTATGAAAACAACCTCTACCTGGACAACCTGTTGGATTTCCTCGCTATCGAACCAGCCTTGGTCTCTCTTGAAAACGGAAAGATCCCCCCGACACCCATTGAGGAAGGCATTCGTTTCGAAAATGTCACCTTTAAATACCCCGGTTCTGACAATTATGTCTTGAAAAACATTAACCTCTTCATCAAGCCCGGTGAAAGCATCGCTCTGGTTGGTCTCAATGGCGCTGGCAAGACAACGCTGATCAAATTACTGACCAGGCTCTATGACCCCACCGAGGGTCGCATCTTGCTGGATGGTACTGATTTGCGTGAGTTTGATCTGAAAAGCCTGCATCAGCGCTTTGGGGTCATCTTCCAGGACTTTGTCCGTTATCACTTCAGCGTCAGAGAAAACATCGGTTTCGGTCAAATCGAAGACCTCGACGACCAGGCTCGTATTGAAGAAGCCGCAAACAAGGGTGGCGCCGAGGAAGTCGTCAACGACTTACCCGAAGGATACGATACTATCCTGGGTAGGAGGTGGAACCGTGGGCATGAACTCTCTGGCGGGCAATGGCAAAAGATCGCCCTCTCCAGGGCTTTCATGCGCAAGGCCGAGGTGCTCATTCTCGATGAACCAACCTCTGCCCTTGATGCCCAGGCGGAATATGAAATTTTTCTACGCTTCAGAGAACTAATGGAAGGACGCATTGCTGTTCTGATTTCTCACCGCTTTTCAACTGTCCGCATGGCGGACAGGATCGTTGTTTTGGATGAAGGGCGCATCGTTGAATTGGGAAGTCATCAAGAATTGATGGAGCGCAACCAGGCCTACGCTCACCTGTTCAACCTTCAGGCCGAAGGTTATCGCTAAGACAGTTGCGCCATCTGTAACATGATTGCGCGTCAAGCAAGCCGATAATTTGAAAAGCTAAGGCATTCACAAGTCCATGAGGATTTCTGTTCTATTGCATACATAGATTTTTATCATACAAAATTTGTCCTATCCTCTTGCTAACAAGTTCTAAGTTTGGTATATGATTGAGCTTGCATAAAATTTACTCTCGAGGGAATATGAACTTAAACCATTCAAACCAAAAAAACATAACGGCATGGGCTCAATAGTCCACACAGATGGGGTCGCCTTTCGTGTCTGGGCTCCCTATGCCGAAGCCGTTGAAGTCGTGGGCGACTTTAACCAGTGGGGCGAAGGCTCACACATGCTCGAATCTGAGGGGAACGGAAACTGGTACACCGATATACCCGCCGCGAAGCCTGGTCAGGAATATAAATACATCATCCATTATCAGGGCAATCGCCTTTACCGTGTCGATCCGTACTCCCGACAAGTCGTCAACTCTGTTGGCAACAGCGTAATTTATGATCCCAACAGTTTTGATTGGAAAGACGACAAATATAATCTCCCTTCTCATAACGAGCTGGTCATTTATGAGATGCACATCGGTTCTTTTTCAGCCAGCGAAAAAGGAAAAGCCGGAAATTTTCAAGAGGTTATCGACAGGTTTGATCACTTGCAACAATTAGGCGTCAATGTCATTCAGATCATGCCGATTGCTGAATTCCCAGGCGATTATTCCTGGGGCTACAACCCTGCCAATGTCTTTGCAGTTGAATCCAGTTATGGTGGGCCGAATGCCTACAAACACTTTGTCAGAGAAGCACACCTGGCCGGCTTTTCCGTGGTTCAAGATGTTGTCTACAACCATTTCGGTCCTAGCGACCTTGAATTGTGGCGTTTCGACGGTTGGCACGAAGGCGATTACGGCGGGATTTATTTTTACAACGACGACCGGGCTCTCACACCCTGGGGCGCCACCCGGCCAGACTACGGCCGACCAGAAGTGCGCCAGTTTTTACGAGATAATGCACTTATGTGGCTGGACGAATATCACGCCGATGGCCTGCGCTTCGATTCCACGCTCTATATGCGCACTAAGGATGGCAACGAAGCCAACCCACTGCCAGAAGGCTTTGATCTGATGGCTGCAGTCAATGGCGAGATTCGCGATAAATACCCGCATGTGATTATGATCGCCGAGGACCTGCGTGTCAACCAGTCCATCACAGCTGATAGTAACGAGGGCGGGGCTGGCTTTCACGCCCAGTGGGATGCCACCTTCGTCCATCCTATCCGCGCGATGGTTGAATCGATTTCAGACGAAGACCGCTCGATGGATCAGCTCAGGGAAGCGATCACCTTTAGATACAACAACGATGCCTTCAAACGTGTGATTTACAGCGAAAGCCATGACGAAGTTGCCAACGGCAAAGCGCGGGTCCCACAACAAATCGACCCTCATAACCCCACCAGCTGGGTTGCCCAGAAACGCTCCACCCTTGCAGCAGGGCTAGTCTTCACGTCTCCGGGCATCCCCATGATCTTCCAGGGGCAGGAATTCCTCCAGGGCGACTGGTTCCGCGATAATGTGCCTTTGGATTGGGCAAAGAACGAAAACTTTCACGGTATCACACGTCTGTACCGCGACCTGATTCGGCTCCGCAGGAATTGGAACGACTATACTCGCGGCTTGCGAGGTCAGTTTGTGAATGTTTTTCACATTGACCAACAGCAAAAGATGCTCGCTTTTCAGCGTTGGGATCAGCACGGCAAAGGCGATGATGTGGTCGTGGTTGTCAATTTTGCCAACGAGTTCAAACAAGGCTATCAGATCGGATTCCCCGCTGAAGGCACCTGGAAGTTAAGGTTCAACAGCGATGCCAGCATCTACAGCGAGGCTTTTGCAAATACCGACAGCTATGATGTAAAAGCGAATCGGGGCAAAAGAGACGGTCTCTCCTGCCATGCCGACCTGAACATTGCTCCCTACTCCATGCTGATTTTTAGCCAGGATAGCGAATAGCAGGATAATTGTACTGAAATATGCTTTCCGGAATGAGACCGCCTGAGTCCTTCGTTTTTCTTAATACCTCGCGCGGTCTCACTCCCACCCTAACAGCGTGTTCATCCGAGACCGGAGTGAAGTGTAAAGAATTTCCCCCCAAGTCTTCATTTATCGGTTAAAATAACTCCAAGGTCTGATTATGCGCAACATAACAGCGACCCTCTCTCCCATGTTGGCAAAACATGTCGGGAACGACATGATCAGAAGAGTTGCGCCCTATCCGATTGATACCTACCCTGAGCTCGTTCAAGAAGTCGCCGACCTCGCTTATCTTAACAAAGACTTCCTGCTTTTCTATCGCGGGCAAGACCGCGATTATCTCAACAAGGCCGATACCAGCACTTATTACCCGACCATCTACCGTAAAGAGGTGCTTACCGCTCAAGAAGCCAGATTGCGCTTCGATATGCTCGAACTGGCCGAACACCAGCTTGCCGATGCCTTTGATTCCGGCGAGTTGGAAGGTCGCCAGGACGTCCGCCGCAAAAGTTATATCGCCTGGAGTCTCCTGCAGCATTATGGTGTTTGTGACACACCCCTGCTTGACCTCACCCAAAGCCTGGGAGCGGCGGCCACTTTCGCTCAGTACAACAACGAAGAAGAGCGAGGTGTCATCGCGGTTTTTGGCCTGCCATATCCTACCAACCGCATCACCTACAACAGCGAGCACGATCTCGTCATCGTGCGTCTGCTTTCCGTCTGTCCTCCCATGGCCTTGCGCCCTAATTTTCAGGAGGGCTACCTGGCGGGCACGATGGATATCACCCGTGATTACGCCGATAAATCCGAGCTGGACTTCAACAACCGCCTCATCGCCAAATTCTCCATCCCCAATGATCCCTCGTTTTGGGGCAAGGATTTTAACCCCATCCCTGAGCAACTGCTCTTTCCCCCCGATGACAGCATGGCTGAAATCGGCAACCGAGTCAAAACGCTGGTTATCAGTGAGATGAAAAACATTTTCGTTCTCTGACCTGCAGGCCAAACAAACAATATCCACTCCAATTTATTGGCAAGATGGCAACCCTATCTGCTTCAATTCAGAGGGCTTTGCGGTACAATCCTATCGGAACCGAGAAAACCCATGCCTAAAAAGAAAAAACTCCGCAATTCCGTCAAGGCGGTAATCATCCAGGGCAATAAATTGTTGGTCCTTCGTAAAAAAGACCTTGAAGGAGCCTACACAGTTCTGCCTGGAGGCGGGCAGAAGTACAGCGAAACTCTCCACCAGGCACTCAGGCGCGAGGTCATCGAAGAGATTGGCGCCAGGGTTAAAATTGGCAGGCTCCTCCACATTCGGGAGTATTTTTCTGAGAAACACGGTTTCGCCCTTGAGGACCGTTCCCTGCACCAGGTAGAGTTCTTTTTTAAGTGCAAGCTGCTTGACGGCTACCAGCCAAAAAATGGCAAAAGCCCTGACCCTCATCAAAAAGAGGTTGTCTGGGTCAGGCTGGACCAACTGAACCAGGCCAATTTCTACCCAATCACCTTACGGAAAATTCTGATTGACTTGAAAGACGACGATTCACCCATTTACTTGGGCGAATGTAATTAGAAGCCTGTTTTCTTTCCACAATTTTATTCTTTAATAACCCGGTCTGATATTTGATGCTCAGCCTGCTATTGTATTTTTTTGTGAACTACCTTCACTAAAGGTATAATAACAGTGTTAACTAAAGTTTCTTTCCATTCCAAAAGGATTCATCATGCGTGAAGGTTTCTTGTCTAATGACCAAATGCTCTTCCTGCAAAAAGAAAAACGCAGCCTGCAAAACGTGCATGCAGCTTTGAGCCATTTTTCTTTGCCCGCAGAGGACCTCAGTAAACTGCAAAACGCCATCGCGCAGCTGGACGAACTTTTCCTGATCGTCACCGCGGGAGAATTCAATGCCGGCAAAAGCGCGCTCATCAATGCCCTCCTAGGCGAACGCGTGCTTGAAGAAGGCGTGACCCCAACCACTGCTCAAGTAACGCTCCTGCGTTGGGGTCAGGAAAACACCCGCACCATCGTCGACGAAGGCTTTGCTATCGTCACCTATCCCCTGCCCCTGCTCAAAGAGCTCAATATGGTCGATTCGCCCGGTACCAACGCGATCAATCGCCAGCACGAGCGTCTCACCAGCGACTACGTCCCCCGCTCCGACCTGGTCTTATTCGTCACTTCTGCGGAACGTCCGCTCACGCAAAGCGAGCGCGTCTTCCTCGAGAAAATTCTGACCTGGGGCAAGAAAATCAGTCTGGTCGTCAACAAGACCGACATTCTCGAAGGGGATGAAGCAGTTGAGCAGGTGCGCGAATTTGTCAGCACCAACGCAGAGATGATCCTGGGCTACCAGCCCGAGATCTTCATGGTCTCTGCCAAACAAGCCCAGCTGGCACAAAATACCTCCGACCCCACTGAAGCCGCGCGTCTGCGTCAGCTCAGCGGTATCGACAACCTGGAAGGCTATATCACCCAGACTCTTGACGACAAAAAACGGTTGGAACTCAAATTGCGCAACCCTATTGGCGTGGCATCCAACCTTGAAAGGACCGCCTCTCAGGCCATCGACCTACAGATCACCGACATGCAGCAAGATTCCGCCCTCACAGCCGACCTTGAAACCACCATTTCACAGTACCAGCAGGGCTTGCTCGCTGAGATCCCGCCGCGTCTGGCCGAGGTAGAAAATATACTGATCAATTTTGAAAACCGCGGGCTCGATTTCTTCGACCGCACCATGAAACTGACCAATATCTTCAATCTCGCTAAAACTGACAAGATTAAAGAACAATTCCAGGAAGAAGTGCAGGGCGATGTTTCACAGGCGATCGATAACAAAGTGCGCGGTATGATCGATTGGATGGTCGACAAAGACCTGAACACCTGGTACCTGGTGGCAGGAGCGATGGAACGCCGCCAGGTTCAAAGCCAACACGATCTTCCAGGCAGACAATCTCCTCAGGCCGCCCGCCGGCAAGAGTTGATCGAAAACGTCAGCCGCACGATCAAACTGATCGTGAACCGCTATGACCGCAAGCAAGAAGCCGAACAACTGGCTGATTATGTCCAGGAGTCCGTCGCCCAGACAGCCCTCTTTGGTATTGGCGCGCTCGGAGTCGGCGCAATGGTCGCCACCGTTTTGACCACCAAAGCCCTGGACGTGACCGGTATTGTCACCGCCGGTACCCTGGCTGTGCTCGGTCTTTTCGTGATCCCCTACAAGCGCAAACAGGCCAAAGAAGATTTCAAAGCCAAAATGGCTGAATTGCGCGACACCCTCAATGAAACTCTGTCTACCACCTTCACCAAAGAGGCTGACAGCGCGGTGGTAAGATTGAGAGATAACATCTCACCCTACTTTGAGTATGTCAAAAGCGAACAAAACAGGCTCGATACCAGCCGCACCACCTTGCAGGGGTTGCACGAAGAGCTGAGCGAGCTTGACGTCGAGATCGACCAGGTCGTGCGATAGAGCCGCCGCAAGCAGATTGATACAATAATGCGCGAAGAAAACGACCTGCCCATCAGAGAGGCCCGTGAAACGGTTTACCAGAGCGATTATCTCAAGCTCCACCTCGACCGTGTTCGGCAGCCCAATGGCGCCATCATCGAACGTTTCCACTACATTGAATTTCCAGGCTCCGCGGCCGGTGTGGTGGTTCAAAATGAGCAAAGACAGGTGCTGCTTTGTCGTGTCCCCCGTTACGCCACCAACACCTGTGGTTGGAGTGTGCCTGCCGGCGGGGTCGAAGCCGGCGAAGACCCCTTGGCGTGCGCTCGCAGGGAAGTGCGGGAAGAGACTGGCTTTGATTCCTTCAATCACCGTCTCATCTACAGCTATCACCCCCAGGCCGGCAGCAGCAACAAGCAGTTCCACATCTTTTTCTGTGAAGTTGGTCAGGAAACCGGTCAGCCCGACCCGGATGAAATCAGCGAAGTGCGCTGGTTCAGTCGTGAAGAAGTCGAAGCCTTGATCGATCGCGGCGAGCTGGAAGACGGCCTTGGCCTGACTGCCTTGCTCTTCTGGCTGCGAGATTAATCGTCATTGAGATCTGTCATGGGGGGCAGTCAGTTTGCGCGCTGACCAGCTGAACGTGTTCCTGCGGCGTGATAAGCCATAGCTGGAGGCTGTAGAACCATCCAAAACCAATAATCCATTAAAATCAATTTATGCCAAACCAGCCCAACCACACACCCAAACCCAAAACCGCTCAAACTCTCTTTTGGCTTGGCATGGCTTTTTACCTGCTTACCCGTTTGATCGCCCTGGATAAGTTCCCCATCTATTTCTTTTCTGACGAAGCTATCCAAACCATGTCCGCTTTTGACCTGATCAATCGCGGATTTAGAGACGTTCAAGGCAACCTTTTGCCAGTCTTCTTTGAAAACGGGCAGCAATTTAACCTTTCTCTTTCGGTCTGGCTGCAGGTTTTGATCGCTTGGCTGCCCCGCTCTGTTTGGCTCACGCGCGGATTGCCGGCACTGATCAGCCTGGTCTTTCCGCTTTCAATCTCGCTTTGGGCTCGGGAATTCCTCAAGAGCAAACATTGGTGGTTGATACCTCTGCTCATCAGCTCGCTACCAGCCTGGTTTTTGCATTCCCGGACCGCTTTCGAAACTTCGCTCGGCGTCAGTTTTTACAGCCTTTTCCTGTTCTTCTACCTGCAATATCGTTCGAAACACCGAAAAAGCCTTCCTTTAGCCCTTTTGTTTGGCGCCTGCGCTTTTTATGCTTACGCGCCGTTGCAGCTGGTGATGGTTGCCGCCGGGCTGGTGCTCTTGCTGGTCGACTGGCGTTACCATCTTCAAGACAAAAAGAGCCTTTTGCAAGGTTTTCTGACACTGCTGCTCGTTACGACACCATACTTCGCTTTCCATCTGCGCCATCAACAAGCACTGGGCACCCATCTGCATTTGCTCCGTTCCTACTGGCTCAGCAGCATTCCCCTCTTAAACAAACTGGGTATTTTCCTGGGCAAGTGGCTACAGGGTCTGAACCCGCTCTACTGGTTCTTTCCGAATCAAACAGACCTGATCCGACACCAGATGAAAGGTCTCGGGCACCTGCCCTGGTTTTTCCTGCCCTTCTTTCTGGTGGGTTTGTCGCAATCCATCAAGAACTGGAAAGAACCCGCCTGTCGCTTCCCGCTGATTGCCTTACTGGTTGCACCTTTAGGGGCTGCGATTGCCGATATTGCCATCACCCGTGTTTTAGTGATGGTTGTGCCCTTCAGCCTGCTCATTTTCCTCGGGTTGGACCAAACGCTCGAGTTTCTACGGGGAAAAAACCTCCTGAAAAACTTGCCGGCATATTTCTCTGCGATTGCCATTGCCATTTTTTCGATCTGGATGGGTTGGTACGCGATCGTGAAAGGACCGCTTTGGTATTCGGACTATGGGCTCTATGGTATGCAGTGGGGTGGGCAGCAGTTGAGCCAGAAAATCAGTGAATTCATCCAGGATAACCCACAATCAAAACTGAAATTAAGCCCTGGCTGGGCGAACAACACGGATATCATCATGCGCTATTTCCTCGGCGACCCCCTGCCCCTTGAGGTTGGCACGATCCGCGAATACGACCTGTATTACCAGGAACTTGACTCCAACCAGGTATTCATAATCACGCCAGAGGAGTACAGCTGGCTGGTCCAGAACCCTAAATTCGACCAGATCGAAGTGCTCGACAGCCTGAATTGGCCGGACGGGCGTAAAGGCTTTACCTTCCTTCGGCTTGCGTACTCACCGGAAGCCAGGCAGATTTTTGAAGTTGAATTGCAGCAGCGTCGCCAGCCTGAGGTAAGCGAATTTGACCTGCTCGGTCAGCAAGTGAACATCACCTATTCCCGCCTCGACCTGGGCACGATCGCCCATATTTTTGATGGCGATAACGCCACACCATTGCGCACGTTGGAAGCCAAC
>JBBAES010000042.1:0-11930 GCA_041655815.1 Anaerolineaceae bacterium | reverse complement strand
CCGCACGTATTGTCGGCGAAGTCCTTGGCAAATATCACCCTCATGGAGATTCTGCCGTTTACGATGCCATGGCTCGCATGGCCCAGGATTTTTCAATGCGCTACATGTTAGTCCAGGGTCAGGGTAACTTTGGTTCAGTAGATGGGGATTCTCCCGCAGCAATGCGCTATACCGAAGCGCGTCTGGCTCGGATTTCTCAGGAACTTCTGGCTGATCTCGATAAAGATACAGTCGACTTCATTGATAACTTTGACGGATCACTGAAAGAACCTGAAGTTCTGCCTGCTCGCGCTCCAATGTTGCTGATGAACGGCTCAAGCGGGATCGCGGTTGGCATGGCTACGAACATCCCTCCGCACAATCTGGTCGAATTGGTGAACGCCCTCAATATGCTGATTGACCGCTATGACGAGATCGACGAAGTCAGCGTCGAGGAGCTGATGCAGTACATCCCCGGGCCCGACTTCCCTACGGGCGGCATCATTGTTGGTCGTGAGGGCATCCGACAGGCCTACAGCACCGGGCGCGGTCACCTGATGATGAGAGGTAAAGCCACTATCGAGGAAATTCGTGAAGGGCGCTATGCCATCATCATCGACGAAATCCCCTACCAGCTCAACAAAACCAGCCTGATTGAGCGCATTGCCGAGCTGCACCGCGAAGGAAAAATTGACTCGATCTCAGACATGCGCGACGAATCTGACCGAAATGGTATGCGCATTGTCATTGAACTGAAGCGCGGGACACAGCCCAAAAAAGTCGTCAATCAACTTTATAAATACACCGCCCTGCAATCCACATTCGCGGTCCAACTTTTGGCTCTGGTTAACCAGGAGCCGCGTATGCTCACGCTCAAGCGCGCCTTACAGCTTTACTTGGAACACCGCCAGGTGGTCATCACCCGTCGAACCTTGTTTGACCTGGATAAAGCCAAAAAACGGGCTCATATCCTGGACGGTTTACTGATCGCCATCGCCAATCTGGATGCGGTGATCAAGACCATTCGCGAATCTGACGATGCGGATATCGCTAAAACCCGTCTGATTGAACGCTTCAACCTGAGCGACCTGCAGGCACAGGCCATCTTGGATATGCAGTTACGCCGGCTTGCAGCCCTCGAACGTCAGAAAATCGAAGACGAGTATGCACAATTGAAGGAACTGATCAAAGAATTAGAGGACTTGCTGGCAAACCCGCAAAAGATCCTCGAAATCATCCGGACAGACCTTAATGAGGTTGCTGAAAAGTTTGGTGACCCGCGGCGAACACGGATCGCCCCAGACTCTGAGATGGACCTTTCAGATGAATCTCTGATTCAGGATGAGCCGGTTTTTGTCTCAATCACTGATCGCGGTTACATCAAACGTGTTTCCGACAGCGCCTATCGCCGCCAGGGTCGAGGGGGTCGTGGTGTCATCGGTCAGAGCATGCGCGGTGAAGACGAAATCAGGTTCTTTATTCGTGCCAACACGCTCGACACAATCCTTTTCTTCACCAACAAGGGCAAGGTTTACTCGGAGCGAGCCTTTGAACTGCCCGAAGAAAGCCGCCAGGGGCGTGGAATTCCGCTTGTGAACATTATCAATCTCGAACCCGAAGAGACCGTTACCGCCGTCTTGACGGTTGAAAACTTCAGCGCTACCCATTATTGCGCAATGGCAACGCGTCTGGGTCGTGTAAAACGAGTCCCCATGTCAAATTTCGAAAATGTACGCCCGTCTGGATTGATCGCTATCCGATTGAACAAAGGTGACGAATTGGGCTGGGTCCATATTACCAGCGGCGAAAATGACCTGATCATGGTTACCCGCAAGGCGAAAGCTTTGCGCTTCAGCGAATCTGAAGTGCGCCCCACCGGACGAACCACCATGGGCGTCACCGGCATTCGTCTGCGCGGCGATGACCGCGTGGTCTCCATGGACGTGGTTGAACCTGACGGCTATCTGTTGGTCATCACCGATAAAGGGCAGGGCAAACGCACGCCAATGGTTGAATACCTGGCCAAGTCCCGCGGAACCCTTGGAGTGACCACCATAAGTCAGGAAGCTCGAACCGAAATCGGAGATATCGCCGAGGCCAAGGTGGTTCTGGATGATGAAGACATCACCACCATCACCCGTTCAGGCATTGTCCTGCGGACAAAAGTTTCGGATATTTCAGTGCAAGGTCGCGCCACACAAGGTGTCAAGATCATGGACCTGGACAAGGGTGACAGCCTTGCAGCCATGGTGCGAATTTCAGCGGAAGAAGTTGAAAGCGCAGTCAAAGCCCGGCAACAGGCTTTAGCGGAAGAAATGGAAAACAATCCGGAGGTTCAACCTGACGTTGAAGAAGCGGAAATTCAGGAGGAAGAAGGCTCCGAGGCCGATCTCGATGCTGAAAACTCGGCAGACTGAATTACTCGTGTATGTCCAGACTGATCGCGGACATTCAACGAGCCATCAGGATTAATAGATACAGGGCAAAGCATCTCCGTTTTGCCCTGATATTGTTTAATCAACCTGAACTCACCTTTAAAAGCCAGCCGTTCGTTCCATTCGTCTATCAAGCGCGTTGAGCCGATTTGTTCCCTGCGTTTGCATACAAAATCAAGCAGCTTTTCCAAAAATTCCTGCGAGGAATCGATACGACAGCCTTCTGCTTGCAGGCTGGTGGCCGGGAAACGCAATTGGCTGGCGGTCTCCTCAAAGGCTTCGTCTCTCAGATTTACACCGACACCCATAATCAATGCATCAATGGCAGCACCGCTCCAGGTTGTTTCCGTTAAAATACCACTTATTTTTTTTCCACTGATCAAAACATCGTTTGGCCATTTGATCTCAGCCTCAAGGCCGCATGCTTCTTTCAGCAAATCAGCCAGGGCGAGTGCCCCCAGCGCAGTAAAGCGGCTCAAAAACTGTCTTTCTTCATCATCCGGTCGCAAGACCACAGAGAAGGTGAGCGAACAGTCCTGGTGGCTATACCACTGGCGGTCTTCACGACCTTTTCCGGCGGTTTGGTGTCTTGCCCAGACAACAAATTCTCCCGGTTTCTGATAGGACAATTCCATCGCGTCTTGGTTTGTCGAGCCGGTTTCCTCCAGGCATAAGACCTGCCAGCCAGCCAGGTTAATCCAATTTTCATCCGAATGAGAGGCAACAACCTCCATGATCAACTATTCGAGGTCCACCGGAAGTGTAAAACAAATCCTGGCGCCTTGGGTATAGCCTTCATCGACCCAGATGCGACCGCCCTGCGCGGTGACAATTGCCTTACATAGATACAGACCCAAGCCAGTGCCTTTGGTTGACCTGACGTCCTTATCGGAGCGATAAAACCGGTCAAACACGAAAGGTATGTCCTTGGGATCAAAACCTTTTCCCTGATCGCTTATGCAAACCTGGATTTCATTATTAAGCTCCTGCCCCTGGATTACGATTTGTCCACCATTGCTATATTTCAATGCGTTAGCAATCAGGTTGGTCAGCAGCTGTTTGATCCTGCTCTCGTCGGCAACAATAACGGGGAAATCGCTGGAAAACTCCGCCTTAATGGTGTGCCCGGCAGCTTCCGGTCTGAAACGATGGATTTGCTCGTCCACTAGAGCAGGGAAATCGACATGCGAGTTCGTTAAAACTATGGTTCCAGATTGAAGTTTGGTTGCATCCAGCAGATCATCGACCATAGCTGAAAGATGGTCGGCCTCCTCTTCAATAACCTTCAGGCTTTCCTGCACCATTTCGGGTTCCCAGTTGACGTCCGCCCGTCTGAGCGTGCTGGCATAACCCTTGATCAGGGTCAGTGGGGTTCGCAGTTCGTGGCTGATCACCGAGATAAAGCCGGTTTTCATTTCCTCTGCTTCACGATATCGGGTGATATCGCGCACCGAAGCGATCACATTCAACAACTGCCCCTCATTTGAAAAAAGTGGGGCGTAGGTAATCGCAACCGGGACGGGGTCCAGCCCGTCTTTGCGAATCAGGTCGCCCTCCAGGAACATCTCGCCAGGCTCGTAACCATGCCATTCAGCCTCGGTCAGTTCTTTTAGTTTAAGCCCCACAGGGCTGCTCTTCCACTGCACCACATCATCATACTTTTCACCTACCAGCGCAAAAGTCGGGCTGTTGATCAGGCGGGCGAATGCTTTATTGGCACTCAGTATGGTTAGATCTGGGCTCAAGATCAGGATTCCGTCCGCAACAGACGCCAGAAGCGCCGTAATGCGTAAATTTTGATCACGAACCTGGTTATAGAGCCGGGCGTTTCGAACCGCGATGGCGGCCTGGTTAGCGAAATTATTTAAAATGCTGTGATCGTTTGCCGTGAAGACGCCGCGATAATTTCGAAACACAAAAATCTGACCGATTGGTTTTCGCTGAACCAGCAGAGGCAAACCAACACCGGTGATCATTCCCATGCTGATATCGCTGAGCATTTTATTGACCCCAGGAACATACTGGCTGTCTTCCGGCGCGTTTTCAGGCAGAGAACGCAGCCAGTTTTCAAGGTATTCGGACAGCGCTGGTGGGATCCCTTTGCTGACCGCCAGATACCAACCTCGTTTTTCCTCAGTCAGGGCAATGAAGCCGGCATGACCGCTGAGCATCTCGATCGATATTTGCAGAATCCGACCCAGCAGGGTGTTCAGATCAAGCTCTTCAGTCAGAGACCGCGAAATTTCCAGCAGATACTCGCGCTGCCGCACACGATAATCAGGTAACATACCTTAATTATGCCAGTTAATGTAGAACATGGATAGTGAAGGTTCTATATTATTGAGAATCGGGTTTACAAAAAACCTCTCGCTGGAAGGGACATGCCGGCGGTAGCTTCTGTGTGTGCCAGAGGGATTTTGCCACCCTGTAAGGGCCAACCTTCGAACTGGCTCTTAAAAGAAAAAGTGGGCGCTGTAGGACTTTATTACCCTGCAAGGGCTAACCTTCGAACTGGTTCTTAAAATAAAAAGTGGGCGCTAGAGGACTTTATTACCCTGTAAGGGCTAACCTTCGAACTGGTTCTTAAAATAAAAAGTGGGCGCTGTAGGACTTTATTACCCTGCAAGGGCTAACCTTCGAACTCCCTATTAAAAGAAATAATGGGCACTGTAGGACTTTATTACCCTGTATGGGCTAACCTTCGAACTGGTTCTTAAAATAAAAAATGGGCGCTAGAGGACTCGAACCTCCGAACCTCACGGATGTGAACCGTGCGCTCTAACCAGCTGAGCTAAGCGCCCCAGAGTGAAAAGATTATAGCAAACCGCCCCGCTTTTGTCCACTTATTCCCTGAACATTTTGCGAAATTTATGGTTGGTCTCAAGCTCCGGTATACTTAATCATAACCGGGTTATTAGCATTCCGGTTTTTACCATCGTTTGCTTTAGACAAGGACAGACCCATGAAACAGTTAATCACCCTCCTGCTGATAAGCCTGATGGTTTTAAGTGCCTGCGAACCTCTGCAAACTCCGCCAGACACGATTGAAACGGATATTCAGGTTTTTAACTCCACCGGAACTTCCACGCCCGAACCTCTCCCGCGGACACTTCGCCCCCGCCGACTGAAACAGCGCTGCCCAGACCCACTTCTACTCTTCTTCCCACCAATCCACCTGTCCCAACGCCAGAGAGTGAGATCGTGCCTGGTGAACTGGTCGAAATCCCCGAAGGCGCATTCATGATGGGCTGCGACGTGGAAAACAACGGCGATCTGGGCTGCCGGGCAGCGGAGCTCCCCTTCCATGAGGTCACCCTGCCAGCCTATCTTATCGACCGCTATGAGGTGACCAACTCTCAATACCGGCAATGCGTGGAGGACGGAGCCTGCAAAGCCCCGCGGTCAAACGCCTCAAGCAGCCGGGAGGATTATTTTAGCGACCCTGCTTACGACCTGTATCCGGTCGTTTACATCAACTACGCGGATGCCCAGGCGTATTGCGAATGGGCCGGCATGCGCCTGCCCACCGAAGCCGAATGGGAAAAAGCAGCCCGGGGCAGCCAGTCTAATCTCTATCCCTGGGGCAACCAAGACCCCGACTGCACCCTTGCTAACAGCCTCAACAACCTGAACGCCACATCTTGCGTGGGCGACACCACCATGGTTGGCTCTTACCCGCTGGGCAGCAGTCAATATGGCGTCATGGATATGGCTGGCAACGTCTGGGAATGGGTGGCTGATTATTTCTCACCCAACTATTATGCCGACAGCCCCACAGAAAACCCCACTGGCCCTGAGAGCGGCACAGAACGTGTCGTTCGTGGAGGAGGCTGGTCGGGGAGTTGGCGCTACCTCAGAACCTCATCCCGCGCCTATGACCTCCCATTTTACAGCGGCGCAGACCTTGGCTTCCGCTGTGCCATGGATTTTATTGAAAACCCGGGGGATTAAACCCGACAACTGTTAAATCAGCGATGACGGATGGAATTGACTCCCAACCTTCTTTCTTAGTAAAATCGAAATTCTTCAAGAGTTAGTCAACTGCTGACGATTGCGTCCATTGAGCCACCAGATGCCGATCAACCCCATCGGCAGCAGGTAAGCGCCGAGTTGAAATGCGGCTCGGAAATCAAAAAGATCAGCAAATTTACCCACAAACGGGATAGCCAGTGAGGTTATTACAAAATTCATGGACAGGTAAATTCCGTTGATGAAAGCCCGGTCTTCGCTAAAGTTATCCTGCACCTGCGCCATCAGCACGGGCATAGCTGAAATTTCAAAAAAGCCGATCAGGAGCAGCACAGGCACCTGCAGCCAGCCGCTCATTCGCAGAAAAACCAACATAAAAATGCTGGTGGCCATGGTAGAGACAGTTAATATTTTCCCACGGCCAAAGCTATCGCTCAGGTTGCCAGCCAGAAAAGAACCAACCACACCGGCAGAAAAAATCAGTGCCATCCCAGCTCCGGAAACCCAGGTGCTGGCTCCGCCCTCGCGCAGAAAGGCTGGAAAGTAAGTCGAGAGCATAACCGTCATCACCGCGCGTGCCACCAGGATCAGACCTGCAGGCAGCATAACCGCGGTTATAGTGCTCCAGTCGCGAACTTTTTTCTCTGTAATTTTCACCATCGCAGAACGCGTGTCAGCGTCCTTAAGTCCGCGCCAGGTAACCAGAGAGGTGATTGCCCCCAAAATTATCAGGATCGGCAGCCTCCTCAGACCAAAGAGGTCATAGACGGAAACTAACACCAGAGCACCGAAGGCGTAACCCAGAGTGCCGGCATTGACCCAAAAGCTCATGCCCCGGCCTAGCTTTTTACCGGCATGCTTGCTGTTTAACGCCGGACCGATCGCGTGTAATGAGGCGGAGCTTAACCCAGCCAAAACCAACATCGCCATCATCAACACTGGTGTCGTGGCCAAACCGAGAAAACTCATCATCGTGCCAGTGATCAAAGGCGCCAGACTGATCAGAATCTTGAGATTGTATTGGTCAGCCAATGAGCCGATCAGCGGTTGGAAAAGAGAAGGTAATGAATAAAAAAGGGTCAGAGAACCCCCACCCAGATTGGTGAGTCCAAACTTGTCAATCAAGATTGCCAGCAGCGGCGGCAGAAATCCGGAATAGAGGTCATGCACGCCGTGCGCCATGGCAATGGAGGCTACATGCCGGCTGCTGAATTGGTTAGGTTCTTCTAAGGGCAAGTCTGGTTGTAAGAGGATTTCATCAAGAAGTATTTGAGGAACTTCGGTTTGGTTCTGCACGCCGCCAATTATATCAAGCAAAGCAGTGAGTTTAGCCAGATTCGACCAAATTTTGACTGGATCGATAGCATCCCCACGGGAAGCGCTTGTGATTATCGCCAGGCCCAGATTCAATTTCCAATCGTCAGTTCTACCTTAACCTATGATTATCTATGGTAGATTTTGACTTTCTCTGGTCTAATTAGTTCGAAAGAGGTGAAATATGTTTGATGGAAAATTTACAACAACTGATTCTTCAGGAACGCCACGTTTTAAAAGCCCCAAGGTCAACAGGAAGATCTCCATTGTCCTGATCGTCGCCCTTGCGCTGTTCATTTTGATTACATCGGCACTCTATGAAGTGCCTGCCGGCAGTATCGGTGTAGTCACACGCTTTGGAGCGGTAAACCGCAATGCCTATCCAGGCATGAACCTAAAAATCCCCTTCGTGGAGAAGGCCGTCTTGCTGAGCATCCGCACACAAAAAGATGAGGTGCAAGCCACGGCTGTGTCTATAAACCTGCAGGTGGTCACATCCCTTATCGCGGTCAACTATCATCTGGATGGCAATCGTGCTACAGAAGTCTATCAAAATATTGGCGTGAATTATGCTGATATCATCGTTGCACCGGCTATTCAAAACACCTTTAAAGCTGTAACTGCCCGGTTTACAGCTGAAGAGCTGGTCACCAAACGCGACGAAGTCAGACATCAAGCAGAAATAGAATTAAGTAAGCAGCTGGAGCCCTATTTTATCGTCATGGAAAACTTTAACATTGTCAACTTTGATTTTTCTCAGGAGTACCAAAATGCCATTGAGATCAAACAGGTCGCGCAACAGCAGGTAGAAACCTCCAAACAAAAGTTGGCCCAGGCAGAAATTGACGCTCAAACTGTAATCGCCGAGGCGGAGGGTCAGGCTGACGCCCAGAAAGCGTTGGCTGAAACAGGCGCTCTGACCAACGAGTATTTGCAGTACTTGTTTCTGACAAGATGGAACGGTATTTTGCCCCAGGTCATGACCAGTGGCAGCGATTCGCTGATCGACGTCTCACGCTTCATGAACTTTCCCCAGCAGGAGCCCTAAAGTCAGACAGATACTCCCAATGAGCGACTAGCATGGCGTGGTGGATAGTGCCAACACTCAAACTGCCACGCCACACAATTAGGATAGTGTCTACAACTATGAGGAATTGTCCCTAATCACTTGTATAATGGCAATAATGACAAGGGTAAGATACCCATTAGTCATAATTGACAACAAAGAATTATTTAGAGAAGGAGTACACATGGCAAAATTTGAAAGAGAAGTTGAGATTGATGCCCCAGTCCAAAATGCCTGGGCAGTCCTGACCGATGCAACACTCTGGCCAAAATGGTTCCCATTTATGCACAGTGTTTCAAACGTTCGACCGCTCGCTGAAGGCGCGGTGATCAACTGGAACAGTGGTGATAAAGATGGTATTGCCACAATCACCAAGTTTGTTCCCGAAAAAGAACTGGAAATCCTCACAAACCTCGAAGGCGATGAAGATAAGCACAACTTCACCCTGCGCAGCAGTGGTGGTTTCTTTGGTCTCAAGGCTGATGAAGCTAAAGTTGAATACAAGCTCGACACCATGACCGGTGGCGGCATCTTTGGTCGTTTTGTTACAGGTGGTAATCCCCGCGACATGCTTCGCGTCAAGAATGCCACAAACGCTTTGCGCAGACTTGTAGAAGCGCATTATCCACACGCATAAGAAAGAAGGAGAAATCAAATGGGATTAATTGCATCAATTCTTGTCGGTCTTTTGGCCGGAATGGCGGCCTCATGGCTGATGAAAACCAATCATAAATGGTATGTCGATATCCTGATCGGTATCGGTGGTAGTATCCTTGGCGGTTGGATCACAAGTTTAATTCTGGGCACAAACCTTGTGTCTGGATTCAACCTGACAACGCTGCTTGTTTCAATAGGTGGCGCGGTTCTGGTTCTCTTGATTTACAACTGGTTCACCAGCCGTAAGTAAATAAGATTGACTATCAAAAAAGTCGGCAAATCGCCGACTTTTTTTGTCATCCATTGCAGTAACCCAGCATGGCGTTATGAGGATCATTTATCTATAATCCTTACACTTACCGATAACACAAGCCAAAAATAGACTAAAATTTGCATTAGAATCGCGAACACTATTGGTATTTATTCACCTTAATATGGAGGCAATTATGTCCGATGACATCCCTGAAGTAAACGCCCGACGCAGACGCCGCAGCAGCAGCAAGCCCACACAACAGGCTGAGCGACCTGTACGTCGTCAAGCCCCACCTCGCCCTTCCTCCTCAGGAGGCGGCGGTATAGGCATGAACCCTCCGCCAGGCTCTGACAGTGGAGGCGGCGGTTTTTCGTCTTCTGGAGGTGGCTCTTCTCCTTCCGGAGGCGGCTCTTTTGGCAGCGGCGGCCTGGGATCTCTTGGAGGTCTACTGGCCGGCTTAGGCTCTGGAACCGGCAAAAGGCGGGGCGGTTGCGGCAGCATCATCGGCATCATCCTGGTTCTGCTGGTGGTCTTTTTTCTGTTCCGAATGTGTTCCGGCGGCAGCTCGTTATTACCTCAACTTGGACTGGACCAACCTTCTGTCACTCAGCCAGGTCAGGACGATTCTTTTGTGCTTCAACAGCCCACCCCTGACGACACAACAATCCAGCCATTCTCACCAACTGCGATCTGGCCTACAGCCCTGCCTTCTGATAACTCGGGCAAAACCTGGCTTGTCATGCTTTATCAAAACGCGGACGATAACGCCCTGGAACGCGATATCCTGATCGACTTGAACGAGGCAGAAATGATTGGGTCGACCGATCAGGTCGTCATCCTCAGCCAGTTCGACCGCTACCGGGGTGGCTACAGCGGCGACGGGGATTGGCACACCACCCGGGGTTACCTGGTCACCTACGATGACGACCTCAACCGCATTGGCTCCGAACTGCTTGCAGATATCGGCGAGGTCAATATGGGCGAGGCTGCCACCCTGGTCGATTTTGTCTCCTGGGCTTCACGTACCTACCCAGCTGACAACCACGTCCTGATTATGTCCGACCACGGCATGGGTTGGCCTGGCGGCTGGTCAGACCCAGCCCCCAGTCAGCGAGACAACAGCTCCAACGCCCCGCTTACCAATGCTATGCAGGATGACTTCCTCTACCTCAACGAGCTGGAAGACGCGCTCAGACAAATCCAGTCAACCACCAGGATCGATAAATTTGAGCTGATCGGGCTGGATGCCTGCTTGATGAGCCAAATGGAGGTTTATGCCGCTCTGGCTCCCTATACCAGGTACGCGGTAGCCTCCGAAGAAAACGAACCTGGCCTGGGCTGGGCTTATTCAGCCTTCCTCAGCTTGCTGGTCTATGACCCCGACATCCCGACTGCCGACTTGGCAGCCAACATCGTTGACAGTTATATCACTCAGGACCAGCGCGTGGTGGACGACCGCGCCCGGGCAGAGTTTCTGGCCCAAAATTCCAGCAGCGGGGGCTGGTTCGCGAATCGCATGAGCGCCGACCAACTCTTCCAGCAGCTTGGACAAAACATCACTCTGACCGCCGTGAATCTCGAAAATTTCCCGCTCTTGCTAGACGCGTTGAATCAATTCGCCTACCAACTTCAACGCATGGATCAGCGCGTCGTTGCCCAGGCACGTAGCTACGCGCAGTCTTATTCCTCGGTTTTCGGAAGCAATGTGCCGCCATCCTTTATCGATTTGGGACATTTTGTGCAGTTGATCTACAAGAACAACAAAGACGCCAATGTGCGCCAGGCTTCCGAGATGGTGATCGATGCCCTTAACCAGGTTATCGTCGCTGAGAAACACGGCCCAGGTAAACCTGGTTCGACCGGCATCGCCATTTACTTTCCCAATTCGCAACTCTATTCCAATGCAGCGACTGGCATGGCTTCTTACACGGTAATCGCTGACACTTTCAGCCGTTCGTCATTATGGGATGACCTGTTAGGCTACCATTACTCCGGCCGCAACTTTGATCTGACCGCGGCAGAGTCGGTCTCGATTGCACGCGCAAGCCAGGTTCCGGGTTCAGGCAATATCCAGATTGGGCAGGTTGAAGCTTCCGCCAACAGTGTCAGCCCGGGTGATTTTGTGGATCTCACCGCCGTCATAACAGGCGAAAACATTGGGTACATCTATTTGTTCACCGGCTTGATCGATGAGGAATCCAACAGCATCTATGTCGCCGATATGGATTACCTGGAAACTTCCCAGACAGCGGAGCTC
>JBBAES010000041.1:0-12073 GCA_041655815.1 Anaerolineaceae bacterium | reverse complement strand
TAAAGGGGTACTATGCAAGAGACCGGCACTATCGCTTGTGGCCGCGCACGGTCAGGAGACCGGCGCGATCAATGACAAGCGCGATCCCTGTTCCCTGTTCTCGCTGGTGTCCTCACCAGCGAGTTGATCTTGACCGAAGATCTCCATTACCACCTGTTTATTTGAACATCAGCGAACCGCAGATGACTACAGCGCACGGTCAGCCCACTAAACGGTTTTTACGCAAGATCCGTTCTCGCCGGTCTCCAGACCGTGCGAGGCATTTGACCTTCGTTCTCGCCGGTCTCTGGCGGAGCAGTTATTGACCAGCGTGATCGCAAGTTTCCTGTTCTCGCTAGTGTCCTCACCAGCGACTAATCTTGACCGCAGGTCTCCATTATCACTTGTTTTTTTGAAAACCAGCGCGATCGCAGAGAGGAAAATTTGGATAACCTTCGAAAAGTGTGAGAGATAAAAAAACCATAGGGCGGGTGGGGGTCGAACCCACATAGTGTCACCACCGACGGATTTTAAGTCCGTTGCGTCTGCCTATTCCGCCACCGCCCCGAAACATGTAAGGGTTATTTTACCATTACACCAAATTTTATGCATCAGTTAAGTTCTTTCCATTACGAAGTTGATCGCCTAAACCAATCTTTAGTTTTTGAGACTTATGAAACATCACAGCCAAAGTATTCGGGCAGCCACCTCTGATCAAAACATTTATCTCTATTTATTCGAGGGCAGGGTAAAATTGGAAATAATTATGTTTCTAATATATTTTGACTCTCAGGTACTAATGCCATGAAACCAAAACAACCGCTCACATTAATCTTTTTAGCCATGGTGCTCTTATTCATGGGAGTTGCCTTCATGAGCAAACGAGCGCTTTCCATCCCTGTCGCCAACCAAGCACAAACCCTCAGTGATTGGGCTCATGGCAGCGGTGGAACTTTGAAAGTCATGCTAACCTACCCGACAGAATTGCTCAGCAACCAGAAAAACACCGTCACGCTCACCTATGAACCCGATGCGATCCTGGAGCAAAACCTTGCCAGCGGCTACATTTTTGATGCCGAATTCAACGCAGCCGGAAGCGTGATCAGCCCTCAAAGGAGAATGCTGTTTCCTCTCGAAAAAGGTCGCCAGAGCATCTCCTGGGAGATCGTGCCCTTCACCACCTTCGAAAATGAAGGTGTGATCCAAATATCACTGGGGGATGCCAATCTCAACGGTGCCTACGCCATCTCGCCACAGGTCACTTTCAACCTCGCCTTTGAAGTAAGGCAGTCCAACGGGCTCAGTCCAAAAAGTTCCTTTTATGTAGGTCTGGCAATGGTTGGGGTGGCCTTGCTTTTACCACTGATATTTTTTATCATGAAGAAATACTCGTTTGGAGCCAAAGGTTAAATTTATGCGAAGACCGCGTTCAAAATCCCTCGTAAATTTGCTGGCTAAAATACCCATGATCACCACAGGTGAAATCCCTGCGGTGAAGATTCGTTCTGTGACCAGTGATTCCCGCCAGGTTCAATCTGGGGATGCCTTTTTTGCCATCAAGGGAGAAAGCTTTGACGGCTTCGAATATATTCACTCAGCAATTGAGCGGGGCGCGGCGCTTATCGTTGGCAATCGTCCCGCCCCACAGCAGCTGGATGTGCACTATCTTGAGGTTGACGACGAGCCGCACAAAGCTCTGGCCTGGCTGGCGGCTGCTACCCATAACTTCCCGGCACGCAAGCTGCGTATGATCGGCGTCACCGGCACTGACGGCAAAACCACGACCGCGAGCATGATCCACCACATCCTGACTCAGTCTGGGGTCCAGACCGGCATGATTTCAACGGTGAACGCCCTGATCGGTGACCAGCAGGTCGACACTGGCTTCCATGTAACCACTCCGGATTCGCCCGCTATCCAAGCATACCTGGCCGAGATGGTCAGGGCAGGCATGACCCATTGCGTTTTGGAAAGCACTTCGCACGGTCTCGCGCAGGGTCGCACCATCGCCAGCGAATTTGATATCGCGGTTGTCACTAACGTAACCCACGAACATCTCGATTACCACGGCGACTGGCAGCATTACCTCGAAGCCAAGGGGCTCTTGTTTGAAAGCTTATGGTCAACTGCCCCGAAGAAGATTGGCAACCTGAGGCTGGCTGTTCTAAACAAAGATGACCGTTCTTATGGTTACCTCAAGCGCATTTCTCCTCCCGGTCACCTGAGTTACTCCCGTCTTAACCAGGCCGATCTTTGGGCTGAGAATATCCAAAACACTCCCAGCGAGTTAAGTTTTGACTGCCACATTGACGATTCGGTCTACCCAGTAAAAACGCCATTAACCGGCATTTATAACGTCTCCAATTGCCTGGCAGCCCTGGCCGTATGCGTAAACGGTCTGGGCATTCCTGCCAAAGAAGCAATCGCAGCCCTGGCTACCCAGGGAATCATTTCCGGGAGAATGGAACATATCGATCTGGGCCAGGATTTCATCGCTATTGTCGATTTTGCCCACACTCCCTATGCCCTGGCAGTCGCCCTCGAGACCGCCCGCAGCCTGACCGAAGGCAAGGTGATTGCCGTATTCGGCTCGGCAGGGTTGCGCGACCGCGAGAAACGCAAAATGATGCCAGCTGAATCCATCAAACGCGCTGACATGACTATCCTCACAGCGGAGGACCCGCGCACAGAGTCGCTGGAAGCGATCCTGCAGGATATGGCCGATGCCGCTGTGGCTGCCGGAGGAATAGAAGGCGAAAACTTTTTACGGGTCGCAGACCGTGGTGAAGCCATTCGCCGTGCAATCGCGCTGGCCCAGCCCGGTGACCTGGTGATCTCATGCGGGAAAGGCCATGAACAATCGATGTGTTTCATTACCACGGAATATGACTGGGACGATCGAACCGCAATGAGAGCCGCCCTGGCAGAACACCTTGGAATCACGGGCCCGTCAATGCCCTGGCTGCCCACCAGCGAAGCCTGATTGTTAAGCCTGTCGAAAAACAGATAAAACTCCCTCCAGCCAAAAAGTAAGAATGGAGCAGGCGAGACCCGCAAAGCACAATCGCAGCAAATGGGTCGTTGTGAATTATTCAGCCGCAGACAATTGGCCACGGTCGTTTTAGTTTGTATACTCCGGATTCTAATTTTTATGACTTATGATTATTCTTTCGTTGAACGCCCTGGTACATTTCACCCAGTGTTCCCCCATTAATGCCCCCAAAGATGGCCATAAAACCGACCAGAGCAGCCAGCAAGCCGGACTTCCAGGTCATTAATACGATCACTACCAGTCCGGCGATCCCGCCGTAGATCCCATAAGTGGTGCCACGTCGGTCTTTTGCCAACATAGTAATCAAAAAACCAATCGTCAACGAGCCCAGGAAGATGCCCAGCATAAGGGTAGTATCGACCCCCTGCATCACCTCACCATAGCGCAGTAGCAGCGAATCCACCAGGCTGAAAAATATCAGCGCCCAGGCAATATTCAGGATCATTGCCAGGATGAGGAAGGCATATTTGGTGCCGCGAAAGTCAAGCATTCGACTGAGTTTCATAGAGTAAATTGTACCTTATCAGGTTGGGCTTTTTTCAAATTTCGCCACCGGCCACACCCGCTCCTGCAAGCAACACAGAAAAGGGAATTCAGGAGGCGATCCAGCAAGCCAGGTTGCTTTGAGGTGAGAGCGAGTTCTGCCTACGGTAATACCGCGTAAAAAAGCTGATTGCCAAAAGCCAAAAACACCCGTCGATCTTGACTGACATAAAAGGCGCTGACATTTCTTTTTGGCAAGTCGGCATCGTTCAGCCATGATCTCAGAACTTTGTTCAAATTCAAACGCAGGCTGAACTGGTAGATTTCTGCCCTTTCAGCTTCAAGATAGTAAATAGACGGATCAGGTGGTGGAGAATAGGCAATCTGTTCAAACTTCAGTGTGCTGAAATCCACGTTCGCGCCACTGGTACCGGCATCCAGATATGGGTAAGGATTTTCGCACGAAACCAAACCGGTCACAAACGAGGCAAGGCAATGCGAACTATGCCCATCAGCATACAGCAAGAATAATTCCTCCCCTTCTACTTCCAGATCGATGGCAGTGGACAGGTCGAGAATTTCTTCGTCGAAATAGGTATCGGGTGCGTTGTTGAAATCGGCCGTAAATCCGCGATAAATCCAGAGAGCTTTATTGCCTGGATCGAGAACGTAAAGCCGGTTGCTGTCGAATACCATCTTCTTCAACTCAGCCCAACCGGTCTCAGGGGTTGGCAGGTGCGCGGCGCTCGGACTGGTTCCCGGTGAGCAATAGATCAGGTTTCCATTGGAATCGATCGCCATCACCGGAGCTTTGGCGGGATTGTTAAGCGGGATGCTGATCAAATCAACTAATTCGCCCACCTGGACGCCACCATATGTGCCTGCCTGACACACAAATTCACTATCCATCTCGTAACCGGTGGTATGTAGTCGCAGATATTTCACTGACCTACTGCGACGGTCCAACACATAGAGATCGTTATTCAAAGAAACAATCGCTGCAATGTCCAGTTCAGGGTAAAGTGATGCTGCGAAAGCGGGAACGTACTGAAGTCTCCTGGCACCATCCAGGTCATCCAGGGCTATCTGGGCTCGCGTTCGCAGCGCCCGCACCTCAGCCGTATTCTCATAGCCAGCAGCCTGGTTTAGCCAGATCAGGGTTTGCTCCCAGCCCTCCCGCTGAAGTTCACTGGTCTGCATCAGGGCGGCGTTGTTGGCCGATGCCTGCGCCTGAGCCAGGTAGTAAGCGTATTCATGGTCTTCTCCACGATTGAAGTAAACCATAGCGGCCCCAAAAACGATCACCAATGGCACCAGGATGGCAATCAGGGCTTTTGTCATCAATGAAAGCTCTTTGATAACGCCGTTTTTCTGACTCTCTCCTGTTGTTTCCCCAGCAGCCACAATCGACTCTGCCTTTTCTTCCACATTTCGCAGCCAGCCGGCTCCAGTCACGACGCCCTGGAGAACTTTTTCTTTGAGGGTGTCGAGATCGGGTTTCTCAATGTCCGGGCTGTCAAGAATCTCTTCAATATGCTCCTCTGCTACTGCTTCTACCCTGGTTGGTTCTTGTTCCTCATCCTCTGGCTGTGGTTGCGTTATTGTTTCAGGCTGATCGTCTTGCTTAAGCTCTTCTTGATGGTTATCGGCTTGATAGAGCACAGCCTGACCAAATAAGTCTTCCGCCAGGGATGGACCGTGGGAATTGGTCTCATGGTCATCGACCGTCGTTTCAGAGGTGGGCTGCTGCCCCTGCTGGATTTCTTCCACATCAGCAGCTGAGCCCGCCATATCCTGAGGCAATAACGTGGCAAAATCAAATTCATCCAGATCGGCAGCTTTGATCTGACCCGAGCCGCCGCTGACCACTACAATGCCCAGGGGTTGATTTTCTTCAGCCCGAAGCTTCAGTTCTCCAATCAGGGGCGCAATCTCATCCGATTCAAAGGCATCAATTTCATGTGTGCCAAAGACAATCGTTTCATTACCTTTTAACGAAGATTGGAAATAGCGCGGGTTGGTTACTGTGGCAACCCCCAAACCACGTTGATCGAGCGATTCTTCAAAGAACAATTCAACTTTCCCGTCAGAAAAGACCTGTGTTTGGCCTGCTCCTACCTGTGCCAGAAACAGGGTGTCATAATGGATCACACTCAGCACCAGGCTGGCAGTCTGCCAGGATTCCGGCTGATCGAAATGGTGGTTTTGTTCTAAGAAGAACCGGTTGATACCATTCACGAAAACCCGCATGGCCTTGGTAACCGAACCGCTGGTTTTGAAAAAGGCATTTGCCTGGTTTTCCAGTTCTTTATTCAACAAGTCAATTTCTTCTGTTTGGCTTTTCAGGCTGAGAAAAACAAAGAGCTGGTCAGCCTCCCGCCCCCTGGCCTTCTGTTTTGGGCTGGGAAATCCCAGCAGGAAGACGCGCCGGTCATGAGGTTGGAAAATTGTCAGATCATATTTCATAAGCTACCTTCATCTGTTAAATGCAACAATGCTTATATTAGAGAGTACACTATTCGTGCCAGAGATTATAATCTCGGCATGGAATTAACCCTCTTAACCAGTAAAGACGAATGGAAGACTGTCCGCCAGGAATGGGACGAGCTGGTAGAAAACAGTTTTCGACCCTATCCATTCCTGGAGTCGTGGTATCTGTTCAACTGGTGGGAGACTCTCGGTGGTGGCGAATGGCCGCAAGAAACCTCAACGCTCCAGATCATCACCGCCCGGGAAAGCGGGCATCTGACAGGTATCGCCCCTCTTTTTTCCTCATCTAAACCTGATGCGCAACCAGCCCTGCGTTTTATCGGGCAAATTGAGGCAACTGACTATCTCGACTTCATTTCCAAACCTGCCAAACTGGGGAATTTCTTGAGCAATATACTGGATTTTGTCGATGGAAATGAACAAATCAGCATCAAACGGCTGGAATTGGCAAACATCCAGGGCGGATCCCCCACAGTTGACCTTCTGAAGAATCATTCCCTGCCAAAGGAACGCAACTTCGAAATGAGAGTCCTCCAGAGCTCACCGGGGATTCACCTACCTTCCACCTGGGAAGAATATCTTACAATGCTCTCCAGAAAGCAGCGCCACGAGGTGCGCCGCAAAGAACGCAACGTCGAAAGAGACTTCGAAACGCAACTTGTTTTCGCTGACGACCCAGCAGCTATCTCTGAAGAAATGAGCCGGTTCATCGAGTTGATGCGCAACGAAGAAACGAAGGCTGAATTTCTGACCCCTCAGATGGAAAAATACCTGATTGGCCTGGCTAAAGAAGCTCACAAAGCTGGGCGTCTGAACCTCGCCAGCCTAATGCTGGATGGAACCCAGGCTGCGACCTACTTGAATTTCATCAAAAACAACAAACTCTGGGTCTACAATTCAGGCTGGAATCCGGACTATGCCAAAGCCTCCCCTGGTTGGGTATTGCTGGCCAAAATGATTCGGTGGGCAATTGACCACGGTTTGGACGAGGTTGACTTATTACGCGGTGACGAGGATTACAAATACCGCTTTGGCGCGATCGACCGCCAGGTCGTCCAGATCGTGTCAGATAGAAAATAGCCGCAATAACTGCCGCTTCCTGGTACGCCCTATTCTACCCAGAACAGAAGGATTTACACTCACAAATCCATTATTAAGCTCTTCTAATATAAAATTAACCTCAAGCAGGTATGCTTTTCTTGACGAGGAAAATTGTGCATGGTAACATTAAATTACTAATTTTAGCACTCTCATATAGAGAGTGCTAATTGTGAAAAAACATGAACGAATTAAGCGACCGACAAAAAATCATTCTATCCCTGATCGTGCACGAACACACCCGCACGGCTCAGCCGGTTGCGTCGAAAACCCTGATAAGTGAATACAACTTGAAAATCAGCTCCGCCACTGTACGTAACGAGATGAATACCCTGACCGAACTGGGCTTTTTGCGCCAGCCGCACACCTCAGCCGGACGCGTACCAACCGAAGAAGGCTATCGTTTCTTCGTGAGCAACCTGGTCCAGCATGCCGCGCTTCCTTCGGCTACGCGCAACACTATCGCACACCAGTTTTACCAGTCCCGTAAAGGGCTGGAATATTGGCTGCCATTGGCGGCTTCGGTGCTCGCAAATCAATCTCAGGCAGTGTCAATTGTGACCGCGCCGCACAGCGAGAAAGTTGCTTTCAAACACCTCGAGCTGATCGGCACACGCGCCTCACAGGTGTTGATGGTTCTGGTTTTGATCGGCGGAGAGATCCAACAGCATATTCTTTCGTTGGATACTATCCGCACTCAGGAGCAGCTTTCTCAAATTGCAGCCCAGATCAATCATCTCTGCCAAAATGCTACTCTGGACCAAATTAAGAACCTGCCTCCCACCCAGGATGCGCTGGTAAATCAGGTCATCGAGGCCGTCATAGAGCAGCTCAGTCTGGCCAGCAAACTGGTCACGGGGGAGCTTTACCTGGATGGTCTCACAAACGTGCTGGCCGAACCTGAATTTTTTGATTACAGACAAGATAATTCGCCTCTGCGCCTGCTGGAAGAACGACCCATGCTGGATGACCTGATCGCCCGTACCGTGTTAACGGAAGAGATTGGTGGTGTTCAGGTCGTGATCGGTGGCGAAAACATCTGGCAGGAACTCCAAAACTGTTCCGTCATTTTGACCCGTTATGGCGTGGCCGATCAGCTTTCTGGCGCCCTCGGCATCCTCGGTCCCATGCGCATGCCTTACAGCCAGACTATCAGCACAGTGCGCTTCGTGGCCGAACTGATGTCCGGGTTAGTCTCTGAAAACTTAATTAATTGATATTACAAGCAACTTGTAGAGGAAATATGACTGAAAACGAAAATAGCACCAACGAAAACCAAGAGAATAAAAAAACGTTTCTAGAGGGCAGTGAAGCCCCTGACTCGCTGGAAGCCGCCCGCATAGAAGCCGCAGAATATCTGGACTGTCTTCAACGAGAACGCGCCAGCTTTGCCAACTACAAACGCCGCATCGACCTGGAAAACGCCGCCATGGCAGATCGTCTGCTGGCAGAGCACGTAAAATTTTTCCTGCCTGTAGTGGATGATCTCGAGCGCGCGCTTAACCACCCGCCAGTTGACCCGGATTGCGCGAATTGGATTGTAGGCATCGACCTGATTCGCAAGAAATTATTGACTACGCTCGAGGCCCAAAACGTGATCCCCATCGATCTCAAACCTGGCGATCTTTTTGACCCGATCAATCAGGAAGCGGTCACCCATGAAGAAAATGACCGGTTCAGCGACGGAGAAATCATCGAGGTGCTGCAGACTGGATACCAACTCAAAGACCGCGTCATCAGACCCGCCCTAGTACGGGTAGCAAAATAGGAGAAAATATGGCAAAAATTATAGGTATCGACTTAGGTACAACCAATTCCGCTGCAGCTGTCATGATGGGTGGCGAGCCTGTGGTGATACCCTCCGCCGAAGGTGAGCGTTTGGTCCCCTCAGTGGTTGCGGTAAATAAAAATGGGGAACGGCTGGTTGGTCGGGTCGCGCGAAACCAGTCCATCATCAACCCCGAGAACACAATTTTCTCCATCAAGCGTTTTATGGGCCGCAGAACCGATGACCCAGAAGTTCAACGCTCACTCAGCCTGGTGCCCTACAAAATCAGTACCGCTCCCAACGGAGACCTTCGTGTCATTTTAGACAATAAAGATTACACCGCGCCAGAGATCTCGGCCATGATTCTGGGCAAGATCAAGCGCGACGCCGAGGCTTATTTAGGTGAGCCTGTCACCCAGGCTGTTATTACCGTTCCCGCGTATTTCAACGATGCGCAGCGCAATGCGACCAAAGACGCTGGCAAGATCGCGGGACTGGAAGTTTTACGCATCATCAACGAACCGACCGCCTCATCCCTGGCTTATGGCCTGGATAAAAAAGACCGAAGTGAAATTATTGCAGTTTATGACCTTGGCGGCGGCACCTTTGATATTTCTGTGCTTGAAGTTGGCGACGGCGTCTTCCAGGTCAAATCGACCTCTGGCGACACCTTCCTCGGTGGCGATGATTTTGACCAACGCATCATCGATTGGCTGGCTGATGAATTCAAGAAGGAAAACGGCATCAACCTGCGCGAAGACCGCCAGGCCCTCCAACGCCTCAAGGAAGCCACAGAAAAGGCGAAAATTGAGCTCTCCAGCACCATGCAATCAGAGATCAACCTGCCTTATATCACCGCTGACGCATCCGGGCCCAAGCATCTGGTCATCACCCTGACCCGCTCCAAGCTGGAGCAGCTGACCGGAGATCTTGTACAGAGATCGCTCAAACCAGTCCAGCAAGCCCTGGATGATGCTGGGTTGAAGGTGCCTGAAATTGACGAAGTGGTCATGGTGGGTGGGATGACCCGCATGCCTGCCGTTCAGGAAGCTGTCCGCCAGTTCTTTGGCATGGAGCCTCATAAAGGCGTCAACCCCGATGAGGTTGTTGCCATCGGCGCGGCAATTCAGGCTGGAGTTTTGGGTGGCGAGGTAAAGGACGTTCTCTTGCTCGACGTGACTCCTTTGACGCTTTCCATTGAGACTTTAGGCGGGGTGTCTACTCCGCTGATCAAGCGTAACACTACCATCCCAACTCGTGAGAGCCAGGTTTTCAGTACTGCTTCTGACAGCCAAACCCAGGTAGAGATCCACGTTCTGCAAGGTGAACGCACCATGGCAATGGACAATAAATCCCTGGGCAAGTTCACCCTGGACGGCATTCCCGTCGCTCCGCGAGGAGTCCCTCAAATCGAGGTGATTTTTGACATCAATGCCAATGGAATTCTGGAAGTCACCGCCAAAGATAAGGCTACCAATCGCCAGCAAAACATCACCATCACAGCGTCGTCTGGTCTTAGCGACGAAGAAGTCGAACAGATGCGCAGAGACGCTGAAAATCACGCCGAAGAAGACCAGAAGCACCGCGAGTTGATCGAAGCCCGCAATACCGCTGACAACGCCGTTTATACGGCGGTAAAAACGCTCAGAGATCTGGGCGAAAAAGTGCCGGCCGAGGTTAAAGCCAAAGTTGACGACGCTACAGCAAAGGTCCGCTCGGTTAGAGAACAGGAAGACACCAGCGTTATCAACAACGTTGTTGAAGAGCTGATGAAGGTTCTCCAGGAAGTTGGGCAGGCAGCCTACTCCGAGCAGCCAGAAACGGAAGAAAACGATGAACCTTCATCTGAAGAAGAAGGTGCGTCTCCGCAAGACCCTGACGTTGTTGACGGTGAATTTACCAGCGCGGAGTAATTTCCGGAAAATCCGGTAGAATTAGAACACCTGGCGATAACGTAAAGTAACGCCAGGTGTTTGTGTGAAATAATCGAGAAGAAGTGTATGGCAGATAAAAGAGATTATTATGAAGTTCTGGGGATTTCCCGGAGCGCCAGTCAGGATGAGATTAAAAAAGCCTTCCGCGATCTTGCGCGTCAGTTTCACCCTGATGTAAACAATTCGCCCGACGCGGAAGATAAGTTTAAAGAAATCAACGAAGCCTACGGCGTCATAAGCGACACCGATAAACGTGCCGCTTATGACCGTTACGGTTTTTCGGGTGTCAACACCCAGGGTATGCCCGACTATTCAAACATGGATCTGTCCGACCTGTTCGAGACCCTGTTTGGTTTTGGAGGGATGGGCGGTTTTGGGGGCGCCGGTACCATGCGCCGCCGTCAAAACGCGCCACGTCGCGGCGCCGACATTTCTGGCAGACTGAAATTGACTTTTGAGGAAGCAGTCTTTGGCGCTGAAAAAGAGGTGGAAATTACCCGCAATGAACGCTGCTCGGTTTGTGATGGCACCGGCGCAGAACCCGGCACCGAACCCGTCACCTGCCAGACCTGTAAAGGTCAAGGCGAAGTCCGCCAGGTTCAACAAACCTTTTTGGGTTCAATGGTCCAGGTCGTCACCTGTCCCACCTGCGCGGGTCGCGGGAAATTGGTGGAAAACCCCTGTCGTAATTGCCGCGGAAGCGGTCTCGAACGCAAAACCCGTACGAAAAAAGTCAGTATCCCGGCCGGCGTGGATGACGGGAACCAGATCCGCATGGTTGGTGAAGGACAACCCGGCGCCAATGGCGGTCCAAACGGCAATTTTTTCCTCGAACTGGACGTCGCGCCGCACAAGTATTTCCGGCGAAATGGCAACGACATTTTGCTTGATCTTGACATCAACATGGCGCAAGCCGCTCTCGGTGACGAAATCACAGTTCCCACCATTGATGGGGATGTGAACTTGCGGATACCACCTGGAACTCAACCTGGTCGGGTCTTTCGCTTGAAGGATAAGGGTGTCCCAATCCTGAATCGCAGTGAACGGGGTAACCAAATGGTTACCGTCAACGTGCAAATCCCCACGAACTTGGACAAAGAACAGGAATCCTTATTGACTGAGCTGGGCAAAACCATGGGAACCGACATCAAAATCCAGGAACGCAGCTTCTTTGATAAATTGAAGGATGCCTTTAGTGGCTGAGCCGATCAGTTGGCTGGAAGCCTCATTAACCTGCTCCGGTGAACTGACAGAAGCAGTTGCCGAAGT
>JBBAES010000040.1:0-12239 GCA_041655815.1 Anaerolineaceae bacterium | reverse complement strand
GACATAATTCACTTTTGTCAGATCAGCGACCGAAGTAATCCCTTTAGGATTGTCTTTGGCTACGATCAAACCTTGGCTGCGATAAACGCAGCTCAATAACCTGACACCACCATCCGGGAAGTAACGACGAATATAGCTTTTGTTGTATTCGCCGGTTTCTTCATCCAGCAAGTGGGTGCCGCCCATGTGAGACTCGCCGCGTTTGAGCGCCATCAAGCCACCCATGCTGCCTACGTGCGAGGATACTACCTTGCTGTCAGGCCATTTAATTTTCATAAGGTCAATCAACTCGTCAATAAGCGGGTCATGACTGCCTGTAATTACCAG
Organism: Anaerolineaceae bacterium; assembly: GCA_041655815.1. GTDB lineage: Bacteria > Chloroflexota > Anaerolineae > Anaerolineales > Anaerolineaceae > Mesolinea. Next base: position 11,912 of record JBBAES010000040.1, on the reverse strand, counting down.
TGTTTTGTTTATATCTTCCATTTTCCTCACCAATTTTACCGGCACAGTTTGGCCGGCTTCATATCCTTCCTTATTTTGAGGGACTTCTATGATACCATCCGCTTTCACAAACGAACTTACCACACCAGCCCCACGATTAAGTGGAATTGCTACTAATTTACCGTCGACATTCCCAACCCGGGCCCGGATGAATTCCAGGTATTTTAATGAGGACGTCAAACGCCTTGAAACCGTAGCTTCAACCATGGATTTTTCGATTTCTGATTTCTTCAAAATCAGATTTAATGCCGGGTAGACTAATTCTTCCATCACCAGGATCGCCGAGACAGGGTACCCGGGCAAGCCAACTAACGGCACGACTTTATCACTACGCGCAGACAGACCTAAAACCACCGGTTTGCCTGGTCGAATAGCCACTCCGTGCAAGATCACTTCGCCAATCTCAGCAATGGCATCGACCGTATAGTCTTTTTTCCCCGCCGAGGAGCCAGCATTGAGCACGATAAAATCACACTCCGCCTGAGCCTTTCTCAGACTATCTTTGATTAAATTTGGAACATCAGGGGCGATTGGATAAATCTTAACTTGGCAGCCCCAATCCTCAAGCATGCCTTTCAGAATAGTAGAGTTGAATTCGATGATATCGCCCGACTTAGGGTCAGTTTGAGGAGAAACCAATTCGTTGCCGGTTGGGATTACACCCACCAGTGGTTTTTTGAGAACCTGGACTTCAAGCACTCCGGCCGCCAGCATCGCTCCCTGAACAGCTGGCGTAATTTCGGTGTTGCTGGGGATGATCATATCCCCTGCGGCGATATCTTCGCCTATCTGACGGATATGCTGCCAGGGAACCGCGGCCGAATAAAGCTGGACTGATTCCTCTTCCCCTTCTATGACATCCTCAACCATCACGACTGCGTCGCAATCCTCAGGCAAAGGGTCGCCTGTGTTGACCCAGAAAAATTGATCTGGGTGCAGGGTCACGGGACGGGTATCCGTAGCGCCAAACGTCAGGCTCGCATCTAAAGCGATGCCGTCCATAGCGCAGGAGTTGTAGTGGGGCGCGCAAATGGCCGCATAAATTGCCTCAGCGGCGACACGGTGATTGGCGTCCACAGTCTTCACAGTCTCGATCTCAGCCTTCAATCCAGCGGCGGAAAGAGCTTCGATGAATTGGCTTCGTGCCTGATCCAACGGGATATTACTTAAATAGTTAAACGCCATATAACCTCACAATTGAATTACGTTGACCTTCTCGCCCGATGCCAGCCCTTCCTGGTCGCGGGGGATCAGGAAGTAGCCGTTTGCCCTGGATACTTTGGAAATCAAACCCGACTTTGAAGGTACCGGGGTTGCTAGCCCGGCATCAAGACGAACCAAGATCACCTCTTCGCGCCCGTGATTTGACGGAACAGCACGGGTCAGAGTAGCCTGGACCGGGTCTTGTGTGCTCTTGCTTTTGGAAAGCAAATATAGCGCTGGCTTAACCAGCGCATGGAACATGAAGAAGGCTGCCACCGGATTGCCAGGAAGTCCGAAGACTGGTTTTCCATCGATTTGCCCTACGATTGTCGGTTTGCCAGGCTTTATGGCAATGCCGTGAACAAAAATCTGGCCTAATTCTTCGATCAGGAACGGCAGATTGTCGTGCTCACCGACCGAGGTTCCTCCCGAGACCAACAAAACGTCTGCTGTTGAGAGCGCGCTTCGGATAGCGTTTCTCAGGTCCTCACGCAGGTCGGGAACGATTGGATGAATTTGAGGGACCGCGCCTGCCTCTTGCAGCAGAGCCTCCAGCATGGGTGTGTTGACATCGCGGATCTGGCCAGGCTTAAGGCTGATGCCGGCTGGTACAAGTTCGTCGCCGGTAGAAATGACGCCAACTTTGGGTTGTTGGTAGACCTCAATTTCGGTAAGGCCCATCGAAGCCAATGTGCCGATGTCGGCGGGGTTGAGCCGCTTGCCGGCAGGCAAAATCAGATCACCTGGTTTGAGATCTTCCCCTTTGAAGATCATATTGGCACCCGGAGCAACGGGTTTGACGAAGGCAAACTCACCAGCTCCAAAATCTTCCACAAATTCGATCATCACCATCGCGTCTGCGCCAGTGGGTAGAGCTCCACCGGTGGGAACGTAGAAACATTGACCCACTTTGAGATTATGAGCAGGCATTTCGCCCATCAGGCTTTCACCGGCCTTGCGCAAAATGGCCGGGATAGAATCGGAGCAACCTACCAGGTCACGACTGATGACTGCGTATCCATCCACAGTGGAGCGGACAAATGCAGGGATGTTCTCGTTGGAAATAATATCAAGTGCCAAAAAACGATTGAGGGCATCCTCAAGAGAAATTGTCTCGAACCCCATTTGAAGCGGTCCGAAATGTTGATTGATCAGAGATTTAGTCTCGGCAAGTGTTTTTACAGTAAGCATAGTATTCAATGATTTAGTAGTGGTTTATTTTACCTGTTATTGATTGCAAATGCCAGTAAAGCGAGCAAAAGTGTAAAGCCTTACACAAACCTTTTACGGTGAAATCGTTACGAGAAAGGCTCTTTCTGTAAATTGCAAATTCAAATGCCAGCAAAGCTAGCACGTAATGCCTTACACAAACTTTTTACAGTGAAATCGTTAAGAGAAAGGCTCTTTCTGTAAATTGCAAACGCAAAAAACAGCCACACTGATTCGGGGCAATTAAACTGAGCTGTCTTCGTTCCCGCATCACATCTGCCCTCCACACATACGTTCCTTTAACCTTTCACAACCACACGTAATCTGCCTTTCCAACCCGCGTCACATCTATCCCCCTACTCGGATTCCTTTATACTTTGCCCACCCAGGTCATGTCTTCTTTCCCCACCCACATCACAGCTTTCTCATAAACGGTAACTAATCAGCCCTTGTAAACAGCATTTATTCAATTTTTCTGATCAATACAACCCGCTAACTTCCCAATAAAACTCAAACCAATCCACTGCAGTTAAGCCTGATGAGCAAAGCCAATAACATTGTTATCGCTAACTGCATTCCATTTATTTGCAACAGTTTGGATCTTCTCTACTATTGTGGCTACGCGCATTAATCTTGATCAGTGAGAAAAGAAAAAGGTCAAAAACAGATCCTCGCACCCACACAAGTCAACCACGGATGCACATCTGTGAGTTGCATTCTGTTCGTTCTACTTCCAAGTCGAAACTTTTTACCGCTAACCGCGCTAATTGCATCACCATTATCTTCACCACGTCTTATCCCACTCTGGCTATGCGCATTAATCTTATTATAATATAGCTGTTTGAAGTCAAAAATTCCAAGTACAAAAAAGGCGAGTGACAGCAATTTGCACCTTCCCATGTTCGGTAAGAGACGCCGGATACGGGACATACTTCTCTCTTACATTCTAATTCGAGGTCATTCAATGATGGACTCGCCAATGCATTACATTTATCCCCATCAGCCTCAATCCTTTTCACTAAATTGGCTACAGGCATTAATCTTAATTAAGTGAGAAAAGAGAAAGGCCTGTGACAACTCTTCGCACCTTCACAAGTCCATCACAGAGGAGGGCGTCCTGCTAGTTTAGCTCCCAATTCGCGGTCATTGAATCTTATCCCCGCCAATCGCATTCGCTTTATCCGCATTATACTCAATCCCTATGCCTATCGTGGCTACGCGCAATAATTTTGTTGTAGAATCAAATTGGAGTCAAAGCCTTTGGGTGCAAAAAGATGGACCAGTGACAACCATACGCACCTATCAAAGTCAGTTGAATATGCCAGATATGGGACAGGCTGGTTCTTTCCAGCCCCGGGTCGAGCCCCTTTCTTGCAAATAATCAAAAGCGGAACATGGCGAGCTCGTTCAATACGGTGGATAATTCATCGAAAGATGAACCGCAGGAGTTACTACTAGGTATAGTTGGCAAAAAGATCTCCCCCGAGACCTTTCATCTCGTTAACCAACAGTCCATTTACATATTGTGGCTACGCGCATTAATAATTTTGTAATATCTAATTGAGTCAAAGATTCCGGGTGCAAAAAGATAGGCTAGTGAGAGCAATTCGCCCCCTACCAAGGCCAAGAGAATATGCCATTCAAGGAATGGGGCAGGCTGCTTCTTTCCAATCCCAGGTCGAGCCTATTTCTTGCAAATAATCAAAAGCGGAACAAGGCGAGCCCGTCCCATACGGTGGGTAGCGCATCAAAGTGGCCATAGAAATCTGAACGGAGCTAGCCTGTTACATACGTCCAGATGGTGCATGAAGAGCGAAACCAGACGGGTTTATGCAGGATATAGGTGGTAAAAAATGACCAACCCCCTGAGGTACCTTCTTGTCGATCAACAATTCACTTACCCATTCTGGCTACGCGCATTAATGTTGCTGTAAAAGCTACTTGAAGTCAAACATTGCGAGTGCAAAAAGAAAGACCAGTGGCGGCAATTCGTTTCTTATACAACTCGGTAAAAGATGGCAACACGGGACTTACTGCTCGCTTCCACTCCCAGTCCATTACCCGTCGTCTGCGAAAAATTATATTCGCTCCAAAGTCAACCCGGCTTACTACTCCCAAATGTTGAGCGACAATTATTCGAAAGCGATGATCAGCTGGTAGTGGGGCTGACCGCCGCTGTGGATCTCGATTTCCACTTCCGGGTATTCTTCGCGCACGCCATCGGCCAGCCGGTTAGCCTGGACCTGATTGAGGTCTTCACCGTAGAAAAAAGTGATACGTTCCACATCATCCATATCGGCTTTTGCCAGCAGACTTTCGATCGCGCCCTCAATGGTTGAAGCTGACGAGACAAGTTTGCCGTCATACAGCGCAATAACCCCGCCTTTCTCAACCTCGACTCCGTCGATTTCGACGCTGCGGGTCGCGATGGTGATGTCGCCTGTATGCACTTCCTGGATTGCCTCATTCATTGATTCTTCATTTTCCTCGAGACTACCTTCGGGGTTGAGCCGGAGCATGGCCGCAAAACCCTGCGGCGCGTTGCGGGTTGGGATAATGACGATCTTTTTAACGCTGACTTTAGCGGCATTCTGAGCCGCGAGAATAATATTCTTATTATTTGGCAGAATGATGACACGATTGGTGGGTAGATTTTCAAAAGCCGCCACCAACTCCTGAACACTGGGATTCATAGTCTGACCGCCTTCAACGATGGCCGACACACCCAGGCTGGCAAAAATTGAAGACAGCCCTTTACCGGGGGATACAGCAACCACAGCCACCTCACCAGGATTGACTGGTGTGAGCGCGATTTCTTCTTCTTCCTGACGGTTTTCCATCTGGTCGAGCAGATTTTCCATCATAATCTTTTTGACCACGCCTTGAGTTTCGGTATAAGTAATAGGCTCAAAGCGTTTACCCAATTCGGTATGGATGTGCATCCGGTAAATGCCGTCACCTTCACCCACCTGGATACTGGTGCCTATCTGGGAAAGGTCTTCATAGTATTGCTCGAGTAAGAAACCAGCATGGGGCGCAAAGTCGATCACGACCTCATAATCCTGGCCCTCTTCAACCGTCTCCATGGCGTTGGTGAGGTCAAGTTCTGCTAATGGTTTCAGGGTCGCTCCGCTGCCATCCAGGGGTTGACCCTGTAGCATTTTCAACATCCCTTCAAAAATATAATACAAACCCATGCCTCCAGAATCGACCACACCTGCTTGTTTTAGGACCGGCAACAATTCAGGCGTATTCTTGACACTCCTATCGCCTTCTTCGACGATGGCCACCAGCATTTCGCTCAGGCTGGCATCGGCTCTAACAGCTTCTTCTGCCGCGCGGGTCATATCTTTGATAACGGTCAAAATCGTGCCTTCCACGGGCTTGACCACACCCTTATAGGCGGTATTTCTGGCTTCTTGCATGGCACGCATCAGCAAGTCGGTGTCCATCGTTTCATAATGGTCCAGTGCGCGGGAAAAACCGCGCCAAATCTGAGAGAGGATCACACCGGAATTACCTCTGGCTCCCATCAGTGCGCCCTGCGCAAACGCCTGGGCAGTACCACCTACGTTTTTGGTGCGTTTTTGATCGACCTCATTGATGGCCGCCTGCATGGTCAGGACCATATTAGTGCCTGTATCGCCATCGGGGACGGGGAAGACGTTCAACGAATTGACATAAGCCTGATTGGTTGTCAGCCAAATCAGCCCCGCCTCGAACAAGAGTATCAAACCGTCACCGTTCAAGGGTGATTGGAGCAGTGCGTGCCGCTCCTTTTCATTGGGAAGGATATAATTTGTTTGATTCATCAGTTACCTTGGCAGCATTAATCCGGGTTGCTCACTCGCAACCCTCGCACATGTACATTCACGCGCTTAACAGGAACTGCCATCGTTTTCTCCACAGCATATTTCACACTCTCAGCCACGGAATCCGTGACCGTCTTAATACGAAGACCATATTCGATCACCAGGTTCAGTTCCAAACTGACCCCGTCTTCTTCGGTTTTTACAATAACGCCAAAATCCGCATCTTTATTAAAAAATCTGGAAACCGATTCACCGACGTTGCCAGGTGTCAAACTAATGACACCGTAAGATTGTAAAGCAGCATTGCGGGCAACGGTACGAATAGCCTGTGAAAGAATGTAGATGCTTCCAAGTGGATTTTCTTGTGTTGTCATTATTAGGCTCTTTCTCCGAGAATTACCTTGATTATTTCAGATTTCTCTGGTAATATAAACGCTTGCGCGTGTAAACAGTTACGCGACAGACGATATTATAATGCAAGAAAGGTATTGAGATGGCAAAGTGCAATCAGTGTGGAAAAACCACCACCTTCGGTCACAACCGCAGTCACTCACTCGTCGCTACAAGACGTAAGTTCCGCCCCAACCTCCAGCAGGTTACCGTTATGGAAGGCGGGAGGAAAGTTCGCAAAGTACTTTGCGCGCGCTGCATCAAAACTCTGACCAAGTCCCATCGTTAGTTTTTACACCCAAAACAATCATCAAAAAGTCGCTCACCCGGCTTTTTTGATTTTAAACCAGAGCTGCCCTCAGAGCGGAGATGCCCGCAGCAATGCCATCAGGATGTTTGAAGATGGCTGTGCCAGCTACAAAGTTCCTGGCACCAGCCTGCCAGTTCTCGAGAATCGTTTCCGCTGAGATCCCACCATCGACCTGGATTACAGCTTGAGAATTAAACTCTTCCAGGATGCCCTTCACGGTCCGAATTTTTTCCAGCGAGAATGGAATGTATTCCTGACCGCCAAAACCCGGATTGACTGACATGATCAAGACCTGGTCGACCACGTCTGCCAGGTAGCGAAGGCTTTCCAGCGGAGTACCAGGATTGTAGGTCAATCCAGCCCTTGCGCCCATTTCCCTGATCGATTGCAGGCTGCGGTGAATATGCGGGCAGGTTTCGTAATGGATGGTGACGGTATTGGCACCTGCCTCAATAAAACTTTTCAAGTGCTTTTCAGGCTCGACGATCATCAGATGCACATCAACGGGCAAATCGGTGGCATCCCTGCAAGCTCGGACAATTTCAGGACCAAAGGTAATGTTTGGAACAAAACGCCCATCCATCACATCGACGTGGATCTGGTCTGCCCCGGCCTGCTGGGCTTCGCGCACCTGCGCGCCGAGGTTTTTCAAGTCAGCTGAGAGGATCGAGGGTGATATTATCGCGTTCATAGGCTCCTGTCAGGGTTTGAGTAGGATGTAAATATAAAACCAAAATGGAATCAGTCCAACCAGTAATCCGCCGGCGATGATAGCAAGAGCCCAGGTTTTCCAATCGACGGCCGTTTCCTCTGCCCATTCTTCCTCATGATCATATTGATAGGCTTCTTCAACGAGGGTCAAAGGCAACCTTGCAACTTCAGGCTGGCCGGTTGATTGCGAGTTTCCGGCTTGGCTGAAGTTCTGGGCGGCCGCAGCAAGAGGTTGAAACGCACCGACCTGTGCCGGCTCAACTGATGGCGGGGGCTGAACAAGACGCGACCCCTGGAAGGTGTCGTGCACGAAAGCCATATTTTGATTTGGCTCCGTGTTTGTATCATACAAACCCAGCAGTAACCGGCCCATCTGATCGGCAGTTCGGTATCGCGAGCTGGGTTCCTTTGAGAGCACTTTCAAAATGATTTCTTCCAGGGCTGAAGGAATACTGTTATTGTAATAGCGGGGAGCAACTGGTTTGTCTTCCCGGTGCATGCGCGCCAATTCAGCCGAATCTGAGGCAATAAAAGGAAGCCTACCGGTGATCATTTCATAAAGGATGATCCCCAAAGAATAAACATCTGAAGAAGGAGATGGCGGACGACCACTGGCCTGCTCTGGGGAGAAATAATGTGGCGAGCCCCAAACGACATCGCTGCGTTCATCCGGTGATATGGTAGAAAGCGCCCTCGCAATGCCAAAATCAGTCACTTTCAGGCGCCCTTCTGGCGTAACCAGCATATTGTGTGGTTTGACATCACAGTGCACCAGACCAGCACGGTGGGCGTAACCAACCCCACCACAGGCCTGGATCATCAACTCCAGTGCTTCGCTGACTGAAAATCGTTCTTTCTGCTTGGTCAGTGTTTTTAAATCGGTTCCCGGCATGTATTCCATAACAATGAAGAGATGTCCCTGGTCAAGACCAAAGTCGTGCACGGTGACGATGTTAGGATGGGAGAGATTTGCAGCTGCCCGGGCCTCCTGGCGGAAGCGCTCACGGAAAGCAGGGTCTTTGGAAAAATCTTCGCGTAAAACCTTGACTGCCACATGACGCTCCAACATCAGGTCTTTTGCTTTGTATACGACGGCCATTCCGCCAGTTCCCAGGGTATCCTGGAGTTGGTAACGATCGTTAAGCAGGCTGGGCATGTCCATGGTTGTTATTATAATTCATGAATTTAACAAAATTACGATGCTCTTAGTCTGGTTTTTTCATATGAGTACATAGTCTTCCGAATAATCTACGCCACCTCGAAAACCTCCAGCTTTATTGGAAATCTCATTTCTGCCGGCACAGGTAAGTTACCTGCGATGCTTGGAAGTAGTAACCGTCATATTGATATCGGATATTTCCCAAAACTGCATACAAAAAGTCTTGCCATTTGGGGACAGAAGTCGTATAATGTGGGTAAGATTGTCATAAAGTGTCAGAAAGTGTCACGAAAATAGAAAATGGAGCGCCAAACAAGGCGCTTCGGCGCTTAAAAGAGGGATTAGAACAAATGTTTTACGGTAGGTTTGCACACAACATCGATAAAAAGGGCAGAATGACTGTTCCTTCCACCTTTCGGGATGAAACTCCCGATGGCGTTGTCTGTGTAACCAAAGGGTTGGACGGGAACCTGATGGCTTACGAAAAAGAGACTTTTGATTTCTACGCCCAATCCATGAACAGCATCTCGATTACCGACCCCAACATGCGCTCCTTCCGGCGCGAAATTTTGGGCTCGACAGCAGAACTGGCTTATGACACAGCAGGGCGTATCCTCATTCCGCTACACTTGCGGAAGTTGGCTGGAATTGAGGAAGACGTGATGATCATCGGAGTAGGCAATAGCTTTGAAATCTGGGATCCAAACCGTTTGAAGGCGTTTGAGGACGCCAACAGCGATCCAGAAGTGCAAGCAAAGGCCTGGTCTTCACTGAATATCACGCCAACTAGAGGAAATTAATGGAAGCGGTGCCTCCGGCTTCACAGCCCCACCGCTCAGTACTTTACCAAGAAACAATTGAATATCTGGCTCCGAAAAGCTCAGGCCGTTATCTGGACTGTACAGCTGGCGCGGGAGGACACTCTTACGGGATCCTTGAAGCCTCCAGCCCTTGTGGACAGTTGATCGCAATCGATCTGGACCCAACCGCCATTCAGCTCACATCAGAACGTCTGAGACCCTTCGGCCAACGCGCAATCGTGGTGCACGACAGTTACTTGAATGCGGCGAGAATCTTGCAACGAAAAGGTTGGGATAAAGTTGACGGGATTTTGCTGGACCTGGGAGTTTCTTCAATGCAGCTTGACCAGGTGGAACGCGGGTTTTCTTTTCGCACTGATGCTCCACTGGATATGCGCTTCGACCCCACCACTGGGGAAACAGCCGCAGATTTGGTGAACAGGCTCAGTGAAAAAGAGTTAGCAGACGTGATTTGGAAATACGGAGAGGAACGGCTTTCCCGCCGAATTGCTCGCAGAATCATCCAGAACCGACCTGTTCTGACCACTACACAACTGGCAGACGCGGTCCGTTCAGCAATCGGAGCGGCACGAGGCAGGATCGACCCAGCCACACGCACCTTCCAGGCGATCCGGATCGCAGTCAACGATGAGTTGCACACGATTGAAGAGGCCATCCCTGGCCTGATTGAACTTTTAAATCCGAAAGGCAGATTGGTCATCATCAGTTTCCACTCACTGGAAGACCGATTGGTGAAACTCGCTTTTCGCAGAGAGAGCGTTGACTGCCTTTGCCCACCAGAACAGATTATCTGTACCTGCGGGCACAAAGCCAGTGTCAAAATCCTCACACCGCGACCGGTTGTTGCCGAAGAGGAAGAAGTAAACGAAAATTTACGAGCCCGCAGCGCAAAGCTGAGGGCAATTGAAAAGAAGTAGAAATTTACCAGGTAGAACGGCCATGAGACAAGAACCATTACAAGCCTACAAACAAGCCCCCTGGCGCACCCAAATCCAATGGGTAGGTGGTTTCCTTTTGGTAGTTGTCGTTGTGGCGGCAGTTGCAGGACTTTATCTTTCAATCAGTGGACGCTCTGCCGCTACCGGTCGCAGGATCCAAAATCTGGAGATCCAATTATCCGCCCTACAGCGAGAGAATAACGACTTGCAAACACTGCTTGGCGAAATCCAGTCTGAACACGCCCTCTCTGAGCGGATCAATTCTATGAAAATGCGTCCCTTGACTCCTGAAGAGGCGCTCTATCTTGAAATTCCAGGCTACATCCCTGCAGAAGGTCCCTCGCTGGCACCACCGCCAACAACCAAAGAAGAACGCACACCCATTTTGTTGCCTGAGTTCACCAATAGCTTCATTGAATGGATTTCCTTGAAATTACGGGCGGGGCCAACCAATCCAAATCCAACCGTTGAGGTGCAGCCGTGAGCGAAAACATTAAGACCCGCTTCCTGATAATATGTGTCATCTGCTCAGTTGTCGCCGGCATCACCGGCATACAGATGATCCGCATACAAAACAGCGAAGCCGCCCAGCGGCTCTTAGCTGCCAGTGAAACTTACCAGGGCGTCAACAGAATCATCTATCCGGATCGTGGTAATATCTACGATTCGAAAGGCCGCCTTTTGGCTGGAAATGAGACCTCCTACGAAATCGGTCTCGACCTAAACAGTGTAACCAACTCTGAATCCGTCGCCAGCATTGCTGCCAGCGTATTGGGTCTCGACTATGCCCAAGTGTTGGGCTACGCAAAAATGAAGCCTGGCAACGGTAATCCTTATTATGTTGTTCTCGATGACTTTGTCAGTAAAGATAAAATCGCTGAATTGGAAACGATTAAAGCTGACTACAACAGCCGCGTGGCTAAAGGAAACCAAATCCTTCCAAGTATTAACGGACTGGTCTGGACCGCGCATTCCCAACGTTCATATCCGGAAGGAACGCTGGCTTCCAATATCCTTGGCTTCTACAGCTATTTGGACCGAACTGGCGGGACTGGATATTACGGTTTGGAAGCAGCTTATAATTCCCAACTCTCAGGCAGGCCGCAACAAATTTACATCACGTATGATCCACAACGTCTCACCACGGTAGATGAAGTACCCCCAGGTGCCAGTCTTGTGCTCACTCTGGACCGCGAAATTCAGGCAATGACTGAAAAGACGCTCGATGAGGCCATACAGTGGTCCGGTGCTGAGAGTGGCACCATCCTGGTTTATAACCCGGAAGATGGTGGAGTGATCGCCATGGCAACTGCTCCCCGC
>JBBAES010000039.1:0-12372 GCA_041655815.1 Anaerolineaceae bacterium | reverse complement strand
TGATCAGGTCGCCAGCTTTCAAACCGCGCTTGATCAGGTCTGGTGTGACAGCGGCGATCATTAATGGTTTCTCGTTTACGACTGTGCCGAGCACCACCACACCGCTGGTGTATTTTTGCCGGAATTGGTCTGCCAGAGAACGTAGCGCATCGACGTCTACGTTGGGGATGACCGCGCTGAGTAGCGAGACGCCAGAAACCTCCCTGACCTCGTCCATTTTTTGTTTAAATGATAGATTTGCAACTTCAGCGTGCGCCCGTTCCAGTTCGCGCCGGTTTTGTTTAAGTTCCGCTTCGAGAGCTTCTGTTTTGCTTAACGCTTCAGTCGGGCTGGTTTGCAGGAAAGATGCGATCTGGTTAAGCTGATTGATGCGCTCACGAGCGTAATGGTAAGCACCCAAACCGGTGACTGCCTCAATCCGTCGAAGGCCAGCAGCGACCGAAGATTCGGAGAGAATGTAGAACGATCCGATCTGTGCGGTATTATCCACATGCGTGCCTCCACAGAGTTCGTAAGAAACGCGGCCACGTTGGTCCGCGATTTCGATGGTGCGGACCTGGCTGCCGTACTTCTCGCCAAAGAGAGCGGTTGCTCCTTCAGCTTTGGCCTGCTCCAGCGTTTTGATCGTTTTGTGGACCTGATATTCATCGGCTATCAACTGGTTGACCACATCTTCAATTTTAAGCAAGTCAGTTTTTGAGATAGCGTGAGGATAATTGAAGTCGAAACGCATGCGCTCGGGGTCAACCACTGAGCCTGACTGATGCACCTTGTCGCCCAAAACCTGGCGCAACGCTGTATGCAGCAGGTGGGTGCCGGTGTGGTTGCGCATGGTGGCGAGCCGGCGCTCGGCGTCAACCTCGATAATTATCGCATCTCCGCGCCTGGGGTGGCCAAAGATTACTTTTCCATTCAGAACATAGGCATCCGAGGCGGGTTTTGAGGCCTGGTCAATGCGGATTTCCCAACTGCCTTTTGGATTGGAAGAGACAACTCCGGTGTCGGTAATTTGACCGCCACCTTCAACATAAAATATGCTTTCACGCACCATAATCGCGACCGAAGCATTGGGATAGGCCTGTTCTACAGGTTGGTTATCAACGACGATGGAATCCAGAATCGTTTCCTTGCTCAAGGCTCCATAAGGAACGTAGCTGCTTTCTGCTTGGCTGGAATTGACAACCTGACCTTTCAGGTCTTTATTGATTCTCTCACGTTCCTGTTTAAAAACCTCGATGGTGTCCTGATGGATATCATCAAAATAGTGTCCTCGGCTCGACGCCAGACGGTGTTCTTCCATCGCCTCGAAAAAGCCTGCCTCCTCAACCTGCAGACCCGATTCTTCCAGGATATCGCGGGTAATTTCAAGCGGGAAGCCGAGCGTCGCGTAAAGGTCAAAAGCCCGCCTGCCATCCAGGCTGGTCTGTCCATATGTTTTAAGTTCTTCAATGTATTCCTGTAATTGGACAAAACCACTGTCAAGCGTCTCAGCGAAACGTTGTTCTTCAGCCGTAAGTGTGTCTTCAATCAACTCGCGGTTAGCACTTAATTCTGGATAGGCAAGCTGATAATTTTCAATTACCCTGGCGGCGACCTTGGCCATAAAAGGTTCGCTGAGGTTGATATTGCGGGCAAACCTTGCTGCCCGCCGGATGATCATGCGGCAAACATAATTACGACCGACATTCCCCGGGATGACTCCATCCGAAATCAAGAAAGTAGCCGCACGCACGTGGTCAGCAATCACCCGATAGGCGGTTATGTTCGCCTGTCGTTCCTCCGTTGTTTGTCCAGCGAGACGCTGAGTTTCGTCCAGCAGCGGCTTGAGCAGATCTGTCTCATAGTTGCCGTTTACTCCCTGGATGATCGAGACAATGCGCTCAAAACCCATACCGGTGTCGACATGGCGCTTAGGCAAAGGCTGAAATTCTGTGGGGGAGGTGCGGTTATACTGGATGAAAACGTCATTCCAGATCTCAACAATTCGGCCGCAGTCGCCATTGACTTCGCATACATGACCAGGCACATCTTTTAGATTGCAAGCCTCAGGTCCGAAATCATAATGGATTTCGCTGCAGGGTCCACAGGGCCCCGTCTCTGCCATTTCCCAAAAATTGTCTTTTCTGCCGCCCTGGACCAGATTTTCCGGGACGAAGCCAGGCTGCAGCAGCCACACCTGTCGAGATTCCTCATCAGCAGGAAGGTCGCCCTGATCGTCAACAAAGTAGGTTGCGTATAGCCGTCCTGGTTCAAGCCCCCAGACCTTGGTGAGCAGCTCCCAGCTCCAACCGATGGCTTCTTTTTTGTAATAATCACCAAAAGACCAGTTGCCGAGCATTTCAAAGAAGGTGTGATGTGTGTTATCTCGTCCGACGGTATCGAGATCATTGTGTTTGCCAGAGACACGCAGGCATTTTTGGGAATTAACGGCACGGGTGTAGGGGCGGGTTTCGGTGCCCAGGAAGACGTCTTTAAATTGGACCATGCCGGCGTTGGTAAACAGCAGGGTGCTGTCGCCACCCGGAACGAGCGAGGCGCTGGGCACCACTGTGTGCCCACGCTCAGCAAAGAAATTGATAAAAGACTGACGAACCTGGTTTCCGCTTAGATACATAACACTACTCCACTTTAGTCTGATTTAACTTAAAAAATTATACTTGATTCTAACGGGCGAACCCTGCTTGCCTACTTTATCACCCTGACTGTTCGTCTGTGAGGATAAAACTCCCGATCGGACTTCTGTTCGGTTTTGACACATTTAAGTCACATCAGGCTTTTTTTAACCAAATCAGGATACCCACCTAATGTGAACAAGAGAGCCACGATGGTCGTCCGGGCTCTCTTGTTCAATCTAGTTTTCATATGGAAGTTATTTGTTAATCATGGGAAGGAAAAGCTGGGCTTCTCCGCTTCTATAGTAATAGACCCGCAAGTATTCGATTCGGCTTCCGTCCGGGATGTTCAGATTGATATTGAAAATTTGATTTGTGTTTCCAGATTCTGCGAAAATGCATCCACCTGACTGATCTGTAGCCCACTGTACGGTGCTTGCACGGGGCAGCAAAACTGAGCCAGGAATATGGAAATAGCTGAAGGAAGAATCGTAGCCTCCGGCTAGTGGAAGCCTGTATGCAATGCGCATGCCGCATACCTGTAGCGTGTCACCCAATAGAATAGGACGCCAGTTTATCACATAACTTTTGACAGGCATATTAACTATCTCTCCGATATAATCGTTCAATTCAGCACTGTAACCGAAGTTGTGACCAAATTGAAGCCCGATTATGTCATCATAGCCAGATGAACCGTCGTAAGATGTAATCCAGGCATACCCCAATTGTGAGTTATTGATGACCTGATCTTCTATGGAAACGGAGTTTCCTTTTACTTCAGGTATAGAACTGAACGATATCAGTGTACTGAGAAGCAATATCGCGATCAATACCATTACCAGTCTTTTTACAAACATTTTTTTATTTTTCATGGTTCACCTACTTGTCCCAAACAAGCATCATGGCAACCTGTAGGCAACTCTAAGTCCGCAAAGCATCATTGTCGAGCCTGTTTCATTCGGCCGCCAGTTGAGAACATAGGAGTAATTGACGTTATCAACCACATGGTTTACGAAAGTGCTTCCTCTTGAGCCATAACCGGCCGTCTCTTTGGACTGGACTATGCTGACATTTTCTACTCCTCCCATATCGTCATACCGGGTTATCCATGCAGTGGAATTACGTGAGCTCGTGTCATAGTAGGAGAGAGTCAGGTAGTCAATGCGGGCTCCGTGCGGTATATTCAGGTGAAGGTTAAAAATTTGTGATTCATCACCAGAAGTCTTGTAAAGGCATCCGCCACTTCCACCTTCCGCCCAATCCACGGAACTGTCCCGGGGACGCAGGGCTGACCCGGCCACATTGTAATGGTGAAGCCCAGACCAATTAGGTTCAGCATCCATGCCATCTTGGTCCGGGGCGGACTCAGGGATAAATGCGTCCCGGTTGACAGTCTCGTCTTGCCCCTCAGCGCTAGGCATCAAAATTCCTTCTCCTGCTTCAGGGGTGGGTCCGGTATAACCATTATCGTCCGGTTGTAGGTCGGAAGTAGTGCGTTGGGCTTTTTCGACCGGACCGGGAATTACAGTGCCGGGTTCGGTGGACCAGGGCCATTCGATATCCGATGCGATAGCAGCCGCGGTTAGCCCAAATAGCCCAATCATCACGATTATCATCACCCAAGTGAATTTTCTAAATTCAGATTTCATCTTGAACCTCCTTATATAGTCAAAATATCATCTACGAATTTCGTTTCTTAATATATCGGGATAGAAATATGTAGATTCATGTTCATAAACCTCCAGAATTGGCTATATGTAGTTGATAACGAAAACTGCGATTTGTCTACAGAAATCATGAAGTTTGTTGACAGTCGATATGTGTGTGCTCATATGACCGTTCTTAAAAATCACCTAATGTAAAACCATCATACACTGTAAAATGTCGACATTTACTGTTGTACAAAGTTATAGAAATTGTATAATGTTGAATTTGTTAGACCGGTTGCCTGGGAAAGTCTCAAATTTCCCGATCCTTTTTCCGATCATCAGGACTTGTCAGATAATTGACATACTCGCTGTCAAAATAAGCTTATGTAAGGAGGGATGGCGTTTTGCTTGCCCTGGCAGCTTGTACCAGGGTTCGCCACTTCGTCAGTTCTCCAAAGCTAAAATCAATAAAGTCGGAATTCGCTTCTTTCTTCCTCAAACACTTCCGGATCCAAAACATGGGTGGTGGGGACAAAGTTCATGAAACCACGTGTGATGACCAGACTGCTGGTTTTAGCACCGCCAGGGAAGAAGCTGACACCCTCGAGCACTGCTTTTGATGTGGTCATGATCGGTGTGACCGCAGTCGCACAAAAAATCAAGTCGTCTGCAGGAGCAAGGTCATCTTGTGTATAAACATCGTCTAGCCTCACGCCCATGCTGATCAGGCGTTCTTTGTCTTCCTCGTTTTTCCATTTCCAAATGGCCTGCATTTTACCGCCCAATAGTTTTACCGCGGCTGCTGCGATGACACCCTCTGGAGCAGCGCCTATGCCCATCACGGCATGCACGCCAACACCCTTGAAGCAGCTAAACACACAAGGCATCAGGTCTCCATCCAGAATCAACCTCACCCGTGCTCCGGTCGATCGAAGCCTGGAGATAAGCTCAGCGTTTCTGGGCCGATCCAAAACAGTGATGGTCAGCTCGCGATTGTCTCTGCGTTTCAGCGCTTTCGCCAGACGATTGACATTTTCTTCTGGCGCCAGCCGAATATCAACATAATCGGCAGCATCTCTGCCCACACAGAGCTTATCCATATAAGTATCGGAAGCTTGGGTTAGCCCTCCGTGGGGCGCTGCAGCCAGAACGCAGACTGCCCCGGAATTCAAATTGGCAGTGGCGTTGGTGTTTTCCAGAGGGTCAACGGCGATATCTATGTTGAGCGCGCCGTTTCCCAGTTTTTCACCAATAAAGAGCATGGGAGCGTCATCCCGTTCACCTTCTCCAATTTTGATTTCGCTTGAAATTCCAGGCATACGATTGAGAGTAGTTCGCATTGCATCTACCGCTGCCGCGTCAGCCAGGTTTTTATCTCCATGTCCAGCAGCCCTCGCGGCAGCCATGGCCGCGTTTTCCGTTACTTCCAGCAATTGCCAGGAAAGACTTTTGTATAAATCACTTTGATCGCCTCTGTAATTTTCGTCAGTCATTACGCTCCTTTTTTTGGATGAGAATTTCAATGTCAACCGTTAGATTATCGCCTTTTATAGCTTATCCGCAACCACCTTTCCTGACCAACAGTTTGTTAATGTTAATAACCCTGATTATACAATCTGCGCCTGTTTTCAACGAACAGTAATATGAGTATTAAGAGTGATTTATCTCCTCCTAAAACGGAGCTCAGTCCAAACTTGTCGACAAAGCCGATGCGCATTTGAGTGCAGGCGGTTCTGACCTACTCCATCGTCTGTCGATAAGCCAAAGCACGTTGGAGCGTGTTTTGATCGGCATATTCAATGTCGCCACCCACAGGCAGCCCACGAGCCAGACGGCTGACCTTGATGCCCAACGGCGCAATGCGCTGCTGCAGATATTGTGCTGTCGCATCTCCTTCCATTGATGGATTAGTGGCAATGATGACCTCTTTTGTCAGGCCGTTTTTCAACCGTTCGAGCAGAGGGAAGATGTTGATTTGATCCGGTCCGATGCCCTCAATGGGCGAGAGGACGCCCATCAAGACATGGTACTTGCCCTGGTAAGCGCTGGTGCGCTCAATTGCCAGCACATCCAGCGGCTCTTCAACCACGCAGATCGTTTCACTGCTGCGTTCCGCTGAGGCGCAGATCTCGCAGATTTGTTCGCCAGCCAATGTGATGTTGAAGCATTGCTGACAGTTGGAGGTCTCGCTTTGCAAACTTTCGAGCGCCTCTGCCAGTTCCCGCGAGAGCGCTTCAGGCGATTTGAGCAAAAAGAACGCCAGCCGGGAAGCCGTCTTCGGACCGATGCCCGGCAGACGCGAAAACGCGTCAATCAGGTTTTGGACCGGACCGGGGATTGTGCGCATTCTATCTACAAACCTAAGCCCAGCCCACCCAGCATGCTGGTGAAGGGCGCCAGTTTTTCTTCAGAAAGCGTGCGGGAACTGTCCAGAGCTTTGTTTACTGCTGTCAGAACCAGATCTTCCAGCATTTCTGCGTCGGCATCCTCAAGAAGACCCGAATCAATCGTAACGCCTTTGCATACCTGGTTGCCGCTCATCGTGACCGAGACTGCTCCTCCCCCAGCAGTTTCTGTGACGGTTTCGTCAGCGAGTTCTGCCTGTGCCTGTGCCATTTGCTCCTGCATCTTGGCCAGTTGCGCCATCATATTTCCTTGCCCTTTGCTTCCTCCAGACGGGCCGCGATATCCTTTTGCCATAGTTATTCTTCCTTTCCTTCCTGTGTGGGGTCGATCTCAAGCGGTTCTCCACCTAAATTGTTGATAGCAAAATTAATCAGGTCAATCTCACCTTTACCACCTTTGGGGTTCAAATTCACCTTTTGATTGCCAACTGTACAAATCAAATTAATATCCTGCCCATAGACTTTATTCAACATAAAATTGACCAGTTTGCTGGCTTTATCTTCCAGGATCCGATCCCGCAAAAGTTCACTGGAAAAGTTGAGCACAATCGTGTCGCCACTTGCCTGAACTATCTTGCCTGAGTTGACCACCGCAGCCGTCATTCGATTTTTTGAACCCACCGCTCGTTTTACGCGGTTCCACTGCGAAAGCGCGAACTCGAGTGTCAGAGGTGTGCCTGGCACGAAAGTCGGATCCGTATCGATGGTTTCTACCTCTGTCTCAGCGGTTTTTTCCGAGCTTGCATTTTCGGGGGTTCCTTGCGAGCTGTGGTCTGAGGGCGCTTCTTTTAACTTGGAACGCGATCTGGCATAATCATCTTCATCACTCTCAACTGAGGGTTGGGCAGTGATCTGAGGTCGGTAAAGCGAGTCGGCAAATGCCAGCTCAAGGCCGAGACCCGGGTGCCAGTTGGCTTTAAGGTCGGTGGATGCCTCGCTGAAGGCGCTGATAACGGCGACCAGGTGGCTGATTTCGAGTTTTTCCACCTGTTCTTGCATTTTTTCACGTGTTTCGGGAGTTAGTTCGAGATCTTGCCCCGCCTGAAGTTTGATGACCAGCAAGTTCCGCAGATAATCGACCATCTGGCGCGCGTATTGGCGGGGGTCAGTGCCGTTGTCGAGTGCTTTGTGGATAACCTCGAGCCCCGCAGCGCTGTTTTTGGTCAAAATCGCGTCAACCAGTTCAATGACCGATTGGCTGGTGGCGGTACCCAGAACTTCCTGGGCAATGGTTAGCGTGATCTTTTTGGACATCGAAGAAAGTTGATCCACCAGTGAGATCGCATCACGCATTGACCCAGTTGCCTGTCTTGCAATCAAGCTGAGCGCGTCACTTTCGATCTTGATCTTCTCTTTTTTGGTCAGCTCAGTCAGTTTTTTGATAATCACCGGCACTGGAATCCGCCGGAATTCGTGGCGCTGACAGCGCGATAGCACTGTGGCGGGAATTTTGTGGATTTCTGTTGTGCAGAGAATAAAGATAACGTGTGAGGGTGGTTCTTCAAGCGTTTTGAGCAGCGCGTTAAAGGCCGAGGTGCTGAGCATGTGCACTTCGTCGATGATATAAACTTTGAATTTACCTTGTGAAGGGGAAAAGTTGATCTTTTCGCGCAATTCCCGCACATCGTCAACGCTGGTATTAGATGCGGCATCGATTTCGATCAGGTCCATGAAGCGGCCATCATTGACCGCCAGGCAATTTTCGCATTTGTTGCAGGGACGGACGCTCTCATCCGGGTCGAGACAATTGACTGCTTTTGCAAGCAGGCGTGCGCTGGTGGTTTTACCGGTGCCTTTTGGGCCGGCAAAAAGGTAGGCATGGGCAACGCGGTCGTTAGCGATGGCGTTGCGCAAGGTTTGGACAACGTGGTCTTGACCGACTACTTCGTCCCAAAGGGCAGGGCGCCATACTCTGTAAAATGCTTGTGACATAAGTCTCTCTTCAATTTTGTTAAGGAACCTGCCAGGTGGCTTGTTGCTGACCGGATTGATCAATGAGATTAACCTGGCTGCCAGAAGCCCAAAGTGATTGATCTGAGTTCCAGTATAGTTCAATGACTGTGTTTGTGCCGTGCTTGGAGTAAAGCCGTACGGCCCCATTTTTATTAAGTGTAAGCAGCGGAAGGTTATAGGCATCTCCAATGGAAGAAGCTACAGACCAGCCGTTAAGGTTGACACTCGCGTCGCTTTGATTACGGATGAGGATGTACTCGACGTTTAAATCGCCAGCGCCAAATACTCCCTCAATTGCCAGCTGACCGGAAGATGCCGTTTTGGTAGGCTCAGCGGATGGTTTCGCAACCATCTGGGAGGGCACGGCAGCCAGCGTGACAGCTGGAGTAGAGCCTGGCTTGATTTCAGGCAAGGGATTGCGCTGTTGCCAAAACCATAAAACCATCAATATAGTCGCAGCTGAGACAACGATGTTGAGCAGTAGAAAGGGAAAGGTTTTTTTCCAAAACTTCATGATTTTCTGCTGATAATGATAGCATAAAAAGGCATCAAAGGCAGCAGTTGTTGTTGCCTGACAGGCCTGGTGTCACTTTTCCAGGGTGAGGAATTCAATCCCTTACGTTGCCGGCGAATGCCTCATCAGATTAATCTTATGAAATGGCTGGTGCTTCAGCCAAAGCCGTATTCTTCCACTCACCCGGTAAATCAGCCTATTTGACCTCCGAATCATTCAACCTGGTTAGTTCCTCTAGATAGTTGACTTGTAAACCTTAACAAAACGATAACATAACTTTGAACTAATTTTAACTAACTCGGGTTAATATAATAAACGTCCGAGCGAATATTGTTTCTCTCCTTTCAAATTGCCCGGATAGGATCGGATTGTGATAAGACAATTTCTAGATCGAAACTAAAACAGCCGCAGGTGAGGCGGCTGTTTTAGTTTAAGCAACACATAGGTTCCATTATTTCCCAATCTAAACATCCTCAGGGTACAGCCAGATCGAGAAGATTGCCCAGGTCCTCGTGAAAAACATGAGTAGCTAACTGGTCATAAGGAGTTGGATCGCGGTTGATCAGCACCAAATTTTCTCCTCGAAAATACTGCAGTAAGCCGGCCGCGGGATAAACGACCAGCGAAGTACCTCCGACAATCATCAAGTTTGCCCTGCGGATGGCGCTCTGGGCACGGCGCATGACGCCCCCATCCAGCATTTCACCATAAAGAACCACGTCCGGTCTGATCATCCCCTGGCAGGCAGGGCAGCGAGGCACCCCCTGACTCTCCCACACCAGGTCTGCCGGGTAATCACGACCACATTCCATGCAATAAAAACGCTGCATGCTGCCGTGGATTTCGAGCACATTTTTTGACCCGGCTGCCTGATGAAGCCCGTCGATGTTTTGAGTGATGACCGTCGTGTCAGGTTTGAGAGATTCCAGGCGAGCCAGCGCGTTGTGAGCCAGGTTCGGTTTCGCACCTGGATGATTCAAGTTTTCCCGCTTGTAAGTGTAAAACTCCTCAGGATGTTCAAGCATAAACTGATAGCTCAGCATAGTTTCTGGTGAATAATTTGTCTGCCGCTGACGATTATAGAGACCTGTCGCAGAGCGGAAGTCTGGGATCCCTGACGCGGTTGATACCCCTGCGCCACCAAAAAAGACGATGCTATTTGCCTCGTTGATCAGTTTGTTTAAAATTTCAGCTGGTTTCATTTAATTTCCTCCTTATCGGTTGGACATTTCGGGATTTCCCTTATGGATTTCTCCAATGTCAACCGTGCCCATTCGGGTGCCAATTTTGTTGAGCAAGGGCAGCCAGTTAATAAACAACGCTACAGCGATACCAACCAGCGTGGCAACCACTCGCTCGATGGTATAAGATAATGGATCGGTATCGGTGATGCTGAGCATGATCACAAGAAAGACTATCACCGTAATGGCCAGTGCGGCAGGCTTCTTGATCACGAGCATGATCGCCATCAGCGGAAAAGAAAGAGCGCCAATCAAAGCGTAGTATTCAAGGCTGTTCGGTGACAATCCCCAGGCGCTAACCAGGAGAACGGCCAGCAAATAGGAATAAACCCCTGCGACAATCGTGCCAAGTGTTCGGTCAATCGCAGAATTGAGTGTTGATTTCAGGGTAGGCTGCAAGCAAACAACGGTGGCGATGCTGGAATAATAAGGAGAGCTGCTGGCGCGGAAATATTCGATCATCAGGCAGATGATAATCGCCAGAGCGGTTTTTACCACGCGCATACCGGGAGAGTTTTTGATCAGATAGTTGCTGACTTTATGCACCAGACCGTTTGGTCTGGGGTTCGAAAGGTTTTCTTCAATAGGCTTTTCTTCCACAATCTTTTACCTCCGATTGTTTGATTAAGATATACCACAAGCCAGAAAAATGTGTTTCCAACCAGTTCAACAAAGACATCGATTGGTGAGGGATTGGGCCGTCCGAAACGTGGATAGCAAGGCTTGATATAATCAGCCTGAGGTTAATATGGCATATCCACTCGCGCACCCAAAAGTACTGGAGAGAGCCCGTCAGGTCATCGGGCTGAACCCCATTTTTCTGGACACTGAGACGACAGGTGTTGGTCCGTACGACCTGGTTATTGAAGTCGGCATTGTGGACCTGGCCGGCAACATCTTGTTCAGCGGCCTGATTAACCCGGAAAGAGGCATCCCTGAAGATGCCATAAAGATTCACGGCATCACCGATGAAATGGTCAGAGAAGCTCCCACCATGAAAAGCGCCTGGCTTGAAATTGAAGCAATTTTGCGTGATCGAGCTATCGGAATCTATAATGCTGAGTTTGATTTCCGTCTGATGAAACAATCGGTTGAGAATGCGGTCATACCATGGAGCATCCATCGTAACCAAACTTTCTGTGTGATGAATATGTTTGCTGCCTGGTATGGCGAATGGAACCGCAGGGCTAATAATTTCAAGTCTCAAAAACTGGAGTTTGCCGGTAATTTCTGCGGCATAGACCTGCCTAACAACCACCATGCTGTCGACGATGCCAAACTGACCGCAGCCTTGCTGCGCTACCTGGCCGAGTACGAGACGTCCAGCTGAAAAGTTCACTGTTCCGAATTTTCATCAAACAATTTAATATTTTCCTTGAAAACACTGATTAAATCCCTTGTCAAATTTCGACCAGCATGGTAATATGAACGTGTGAACACATATTCATATATCAGAGTGAAATCATGAGATAAGAGTGAAACCATGAGACAAATTACGCGAGGACGATTAGATCTGGAAAGAGCAAGTTTGCTTGCCGAGACTTTTAAAGGTTTGGGTGATGCCACTCGTCTGCGTCTGCTCTCGATTCTGCTGGAGGGCGAGACCTGTGTTTCCGACCTGGCCGAACAGACGGAGACCAACCAGAGTGCGGTTTCTCACCAGTTGCGGGTGCTGCGCAATTTAGGCTTTGTCTCCAACCGGAGAGAAGGCAAGAATATTTACTACCAAATCGATGATGAACATATCGAAGGCTTATTCAACCTTGCCTTAGAGCACAGTTATCATCTGGACAGCAAGGAGTAAGAGTGATGATGGATTCCGATAATTATACGGAAAAACCAGCGTTTGGATCGAATGATCGATCTGAGGATCAGGGCTGCTGCTGCGCTGCAGGCGCCGTAGTCTGTCTTGACTACGACAAACCCAGGAAAAACAAGGCTGGTCTCAGTTTCGCCGGATTCCTGGACTCTTTTTGGAATGCGCCTGAGCTTAAAATT
>JBBAES010000038.1:0-12946 GCA_041655815.1 Anaerolineaceae bacterium | reverse complement strand
AGGTCATCCGCGCTCACCGTTTCGGCCAATATCTGGTCATGAATCTGACCATATTTGTTTGTGGAGATATCAGCGTGTACGAGGGACATGAAGTTGCTGAAGAAGTAGAAAGAAGATTGTTGAAAGAAATTGACTCTCTCCAGGATGTCTATGTCCACTACCACCCAAAACCGGACACTTGGCGTGGTGAAAGCAGAGCAAATTAAATCAACAATTGTGCGGTTTGTTACTCCCATGTCAATCACCAAATGCATCCCCTGATTCTCTTAGATAATTTGATATCATTATCTCAAACCGATAACTTGTTGTTGGAGGAGCGTGACAATGAATAATTTTCAATTCTATAACCCCACAAGAATCATTTTTGGCGAAGGCAGTATCGCTAAAATCAAAAAACTGATCCCCCGCAAAGCCCGTGTACTCATGCTTTACGGTGGCGGTTCGATTAAGAAAAACAGTGTTTACCTGCAGGTTGCCGATGCCCTTCGTAAGCATGTATTGTTCGAATTCGCTGGCATCGAGCCCAACCCCGATTACGCCACCCTTATGAAAGCCGTCAAATCTGTCAAGAAGAACAAGATCGATTTCCTGTTAGCAGTGGGGGGAGGTTCCGTGATCGACGGGGCTAAATTCATAGCAGTTGCAGCTCGGTATAAGGGTGAAGACCCCTGGGATATTCTCGCCCAAGGACTTGGCTCAACCATTAAAAAAGCCCTGCCAATCGGGGTTGTGCTGACCTTGCCCGCCACAGGCAGCGAGATGAACCATAACAGCGTCATCTCAAACCGTGCGAAAGGTCAGAAACTTTCCTTTGGCAGCGAAAAAGTTTATCCGAAATTCTCTGTACTGGACCCAAAAGTGACTTATTCGCTGCCCAAAGAGCAAATCCGCAACGGCCTGGTGGACGCCTATGTCCACATCCTTGAACAATATATGACCTACCCGGTTGGCGCGGTGGTGCAAGATCGCCAGGCAGAAGCGCTTTTGCTGGCAATCCACGATATCGCTCTGCCCGCCTTACAGACCGATTCACCAGATTACGAAGCCCGTGCAAACTACATGTGGGTCTGCACTAACGCGCTCAATCACCTGATTGGCGTCGGAGTCCCGCAGGACTGGTCTACTCATGGCATAGGGCATGCTTTGACCGCGCTATACGGATTGGCGCATGCGGAGTCGCTGGCTGTGATTTTGCCGTGGTTGCTCTGGTATAAGCGGGAGCAAAAGCAAGAGAAATTACTGCAGTATGGCTACCGTGTATTGGACCAGAAAATGCAGAAATATTCGGAGCGCGTTGACCGCACAATTGAAACCTTGGCTGCATTTTTCCAGAGCCTGGGAATGCCCACAACGCTGACCGCTTATGGGCTTGACCCTGACAAAGTAGCAGAAGAGGTTCAGGCACATCTGGAAGCAGAGGGCTTTACCAGGGGCGAACACCGCGACATTACCCCAGTAGAGGCTGCCGCGATCTTACGCCTGAGCAGGTAAATAAAAAGAGGGGCATGACCTGCCCGACCATGGAAAAGGGTTAGATTTCCGACCGAATTACTTCAAGCAACTGCTTTTTTGATTAATCTTTTGATCTCGGCAGCGACTTTGACATTCCATTCGGTCAGCGCGTAAGAGGTCGGCCAGAAGACACCTTCATCCAGCTTTGCGTCCCCACTAAACCCGAGTGTCGAATAGCGTTCATCAAAACGTTTTGACGCCTGGAAAAAAGTGATGACCTTACCATTTTTCGTGTAAGCCGGGAAGCCATACCAGGTTTTAAAGCCCAACTGGGGGAAGTTCTGCTTGATCAGTTTATGCAAGCTGGATGCAATTTTCTTATCACCCGCTTCCATTTCATTGATCTTTTCCAACACAGCCTGCTCGCCGTCTGTCTTACTCTTCGAAGATTTTTCACGCTTTAGCTCTTTGGAGCGCTCTTTCATCGCTGCTTTTTCTGTTTCAGAGAAACCTGCGCCGCTTTCTTTTTCGTTCTGTACTTGTTCTTTCTTTTCTTCTTGTTTTGCCATGGTAAGTCCTTTCAATCTCACCAGAAGAATCCTGAATTATGACGATTTTTATCTATCAAGAGGATGCGTGCAACTATTTGTAAAGCCTGATAATCAGAACGTAAAAGTCTGGCAGGCACTTCGTTACAACCTGCTCGGGTTAATTTTTGGTTGGAGCTTCGTCTGGTCTACGCCGGTCTGAAAAGATTTGCCAACAAAGCTATTCCAAGTTTGGCAAACATTAAGATATAAAATAGCCAGTTGAACAGAAAGAAGTGCTCTTTGGCAAAGTGCTTGCGATAATAGAGGAAGTAGGAGCGATGCCACTGATAGATACGTCGCCATGGTTGTGCCTTTGACCCTCCTTGACCGCCATGGTGGGTGATCCGGCTGATGGGCACGTACATGACCTTCCAGCCTTTCTCGCGGGCGCGCTTGCAGTAATCGCTGTCTTCCTGGTAAGCAAAAAATTGCTCATCAAAATCCCCCACTTCTTCCCAGGTCTCTCTCCTGATGAACATACATGAGCCTGAGACAGCCTTTACTTCAGCAATTTCATCTTCAGGCAGCCAGGAAAGCAGGTAACCATTTAAGGCTTTACTCTTCGGAAACAATTTCCCGAGCCTGAAGAAATATCCGATAACCTCCACAGGTGTAGCTTCCCCCCTCCTGGATTGTTTTTGAAAACTTCTGTCTGCATTGAGAACTTTGGGAATGCTCACGCCAACATCCAGATTAGCTTTCAGGAAATCAAGCTGCGGATTAAAACAATCTTCCGTCAACTGCGTGTCAGGGTTGAGCAAAAGCAAGAACTCACCTTCAGCCAGGTGAAGCATCTGGTTGTTCGGCTTGGTATATCCCAGGTTTTTCTCGTTCAGGATAACTTTCACCTCAGGAAATTCAGCATGGAGCATTGCTGGGGTGCCGTCATCAGACCCATTATCAGCCACCAGTATTTCGTACCCACCTTTTGGCGGGTACTGCCGGATCGACTCAAGACATTCACGCAGGTAGTCACGTGAATTGAGCGTGAGGATGCAGATGGAGAGCTCAGGCAACGTCACCAATCTCCTTCTGAGCTGAATCAGGGTTTTTAGCCTCTTCTGCTACTGCTTTACGGGCGAGGATATGATAATTGACCGCGTGGGTCAGGTGTGCGCCAAGGAAGAGGATATATCCGCTCAGGTACATCCAGGTCATCAGAGCTATGATCGAGGAGAGCGAGCCGTAAACCGGCTCATAGTTGGTGTACCCGGTCGAAAGCATCCAGGTAAGCCCGCGGGTGGCTAATTCCCATAGACTCGCTGATACCAGGGAACCGATCAGGCGGGCTTTGAAGAGGATTGACTTGTTGCGGGGGATCCAGCTATACAGAGCAAAAAAGAGCAACAATTTGATCACAAGTGGAAGTACCCAGCGCAACCACTCATACAATTTTGTCTGAACCAGATAGATTCCATTAAATTGTACTTCCTCGAGAGGAAAAATACCCTGGATAGTATCGATAGCCAAAGAGCCTAAGAATAGAACCACTATGACCAGGATAATGACCAGCGCCATGGCCCGACTCTGGATAAAACCCGGGTCGCGTCCTTTGGGGAAAGCACGATTTATGTTCTTGATAATTTTGTCAAAAACATTACTGGCTGACCAGACTAAACCTATGAATGCTACCAGCGTGAATGCGCCACGTTTTTCCAGGACGCCGGTGATCAGGTTGTTGATCAGGTTTACCGATACAGGAATATATTCTCTTATCACTTCCAACAGTTTTGCCTGTACGACTTCCCGTTCCAGGAAGATGGATGCGATCGAGACTGATGCTAATAAAATAGGTGAAATCGAGAAGAGCGCGTAATAAGACAAACTCGCCGCTGCCTCAGCGCCTCGCATCAAGGAGAAATTGGTAAAGGTATGACGAATTATTCCCAGCATGCCTCCGGTGAGTTTATTCCCCTGGTAGTAGGCCTTTTTGAGGAATTCACGCGCACCGCTAAACCGCTCCGCCAGCTTAACAAAGATCTTTTTGGACTCTTCCTTCAAACTATACATGAACTGATTATAAACGAATCGATGAGTAGAAAATTTGTTTAAAGCCAGATTGCTCCACCGCGATTGAGAGCGGGGATTTTGACCTCACCAGGTTGGAGAAGAATCTCACCTTTGCCAAAGAGATTCCCCAGGTGCACCGAACCGTGGGGGTTGACACAGTCGCTCTTCAAAATGAACCCCTCAGGCTGTTCAACGCGGCTGGCAGTTACCATGATGCGCTTCTCGCCCAGCAAACGCTGGTAGACAAACATATCAACATCCCAGAAGAGCACCCGGAAACTACCCTCCGCCAGCACATCGCTTTCTTTGCGAAGTGCAATCAGGCGTCGATAGAAATCTAACAAATCGGTATCCCACCGTTCTTCATCCCAGGGGAAGCAGTTGCGCTGTTCGAAACCGGGCTCGTCTACCAATCCAATTTCATCACCGTAATAAATACAGGGCACCCCCGGGAAGGTGAACTGGACCATCACTGCCATGCGAATCAATGCCTCATCACCCTCCAAAACTGTTCGGATGCGCTTCGTGTCATGACTGTCGAGCAAATTGAATTGCTGAGTCGCGATTGTCCAGGGTATGGCTGCCAGGTTTTCCTGCCAGCTGGTTATCAGAGCTTCTGTGCTCAGGGGCTTTTCAGATTCCAGCAGCGGGTCGCAGCGCAGCGCGGCGATTTCAAAGCCTTTCAACCAGCTCAACAGTGGTTTGCTGAAGCCGGCGTAATTCATTACCCCATCCCAGGCATCCCCCTGAAGCTGCCCTGAAGCTTCAAAGAAATTCTCTCCTATCAGATAACTGTCAGGGTTGGCACGTTCGACCGTCTTGCGGATCGCTGGCAAGACATCTCCGTCCAGTTGTTGTTCATCATAGCGTCCAAGCATGTTCGCGACATCAACTCGCCAACCATCGACACAATATGGAGGCAATAGCCAACTGGCAAAAACGCTGGTTTCGCTTTCGAACATCTCGGTTCGCAGCGCGGCGTCGCTGTAATTCAACTTGGGCAGGTTGCCAAAACCCATCCAGGAAGCATAATTCTGCTCTTCGTTGAAGTAAAAAGCTGAGCGTCGCGGACTGGTGGGGTTGTTTAAAGCCTCTCGGAACCATGGGTGCCCCGCGCCACTGTGGTTGGGGACAATATCAAGGATCAGGCGCATGTTTGCAGAAGAGAGCGCTCTTCGCAGGGAAATCAGAGCCTGGTTGCCACCCAAAGTTGGGTCAACATTGCGAAAATCGGCTACATCATAACGATGGTTGGTATAAGCCGTGAAAATCGGATTGAGATAAATCGCATTGACTCCAAGCGCTTGCAGATAGTCTAGCCGTTCTTCTATTCCCTTCAGGTCACCACCATAAAAGGGAATATGGGTGCGGTCTGTCTTGACAGCCTGCCCCCAGGGATAGGTTTTGCGGGTGAAGCCAGGATAGACCTCGATTTCCCCGTCTGGATCATTGTCGGGGTCGCCGTTCTCAAACCGATCGGGAAAAATCTGATAGAAAACCGAACGGTTCAGCCAAGAAATTTCGGGGTTATTCGCCAGAATCTTGAAATCATAGGGCACCACCGGTATGAATTCGCTCACTCCGGCTGCATTGAGCCACCAGATTTTCCCTTCTGCCTGAATCGCAAAGCGGTAAGTTACCTTTGGCTCGTTTATCAGCAATTCGGCTTCCCAAATGTTCATTTGGTTTCGAGTTTCCACCAGCCGCATGGCTTGCAATTGCTGTTCACCGTTGGGGATGCTGCGCAAAACGACCTGATCAGGTTGCCCTCGAAGCGGCACCTCCAATCGAATAGAGACCCTCTCTCCCAACCGTGGACGGGGGTTCGAAACGTGATCAGTTGTGCCGGTATGCAGACTATGGCGGATCCAATCGGGAGCTTGGCGTTGAACTTGAGGTGCTTGTCTAATTTCCATCAGCGCTAATAATACCAAAATTTGGGGAGGTTGAGCTGGCCTGTAATCACTCAGTCCAAGGATGCAGCCGGTTCACCATACCCAATTTTCTTCCGGGTAATTGAGCCAGATAATCTTGGATTACCGCTTTTGGCTCCAGAAACACGGAGGATTAACCCGCCAAAGACGGGATACTGCCCTGCTGCTATTCGTCTTCCCGGCTGTGGATTTTATATTCCTCGGGCACAGGCATGCCGCCTTCCCAGACCACACTGCGAAATTCATCTGGTGAAGTGTTACCTTCCGTATTGATCAGCAACACTTGCGACTCTTCGTTGAGACCCATGACGTTACGCAATTCGCGCGCGCCTTCATATTCCATCGTATACATCAGCGCGCCCAGCGTGACCGCGCCAGATTCCCCTGAAACAATGAAAGGATCATCAGTAAGCGGGGTGGAGTAGACCCGCATGCCCTTGGCCGCCACGTAATCCGGGCATTTGGCAAAGAAATCTGCGCAATTATAGAGCGTTTCCCAGGCCATAGGGTTAGGATCACCGCAAGCCAGGCCCGCCATAATCGTATCCAGTTCACCATTGACACTGTGGGGTCTGCCATCGCCTACGCGCATTGATTCATACAGGCAAGCGGCTTTGGTTGGCTCCACCACCATCGAAAGGGGCACGTTGTCTTCAAACAAAACAGAATAGAATCCAATCGCCGCAGCAGCCAAAGAGCCTACTCCCGCCTGTACGAACAGGTGGGTCGGACGGCTCAGCCCCTGCCCTGAGAACTGTTCCTGCGCTTCCACAAACATGGTGGCATAACCCTGCATGATCCACTTTGGGACTGCTTCGTAGCCTTCCCATGAGGTGTCAGAAATCACTTCCCAGCCATTCTTTTTGGCGTCGATAGTAACCTGGCGCACGGCATCATCATAGTTGCCTTCCACAACCACAACCTTACCGCCTTGTCGCTCGATACCGCGAATGCGGTCTTTGGTTGTGAGCGAGTGAACATAAATGACCGATGGGAAACCCATCTTGTTGGCTGCCCAGGCAACTCCGGTGCCATGATTGCCGTCTGTGGCGGTGGCAAAAATGGGGTGCCCTAATTTTTCACGGTGTTCGCCGTCCAATTGCAGTAAATCTTTCAGAGAGTATTCGTCGTCTTCATACCCTCCGCGTTCCAGCAACTTACGGTAAATCGCATAAGCTCCCCCCAATACCTTGAAGGAGTTGAGCGTGAGGCGGGCAGATTCGTCTTTGACCCAAATGCCTCCCAGACCTATGCGCCTCGCAAGGCCGGGTAGACTCTTAAGAGGGCTCATTCGATAGCCGGGAATGGAGCTGTGCAGTTGGCGCACTTTACGAGGCAGACCCTGGGGGAAAAGCTCAGTTGCCAGTTGGGATTCTGGGTTTTGCAGGGCGTGGTCGTTGACCAGCCATTGGATTGGAACTTCTGTCATGTACACCTCGTTGGACGATAATGCTGTTCGTCAATCTTATCATAGAGGGGCAGATCAAAATGGGCTATTGAGGCGCAAAATTGCAAAAGATAATCAAACCTTCTCAACTTTTTGACATCGTGCCAAACTCCCTTGAGGCTGTTAGTTTCAGCGTGAGAGAACCTAAGGCAACCTGAAGAGATTGCTCACTGCTGGATGCTATAATACTTTTATACTTGATTCTTTGCCTTGATAGGTTGAATAATGAAAACAGAAATAATCCGGGAATACTATCGTCAACGTGGGTTGAGCTGGCCAGACCCTAAGAGCGCTCTTCTCTTCTACCTTTCTGAAGTCGGTGAGCTTGCCGAGGCTTACCTCGCTATTCAAACGGCTGAACTGAGCTGTGAAGAACAGGAGTTGCTTCAAAATTTTGCTAATCTGGGGTTACAGGCGGATGAAATCGTCTCCCGCAAACCTGGTTGGATTCGTAATAATGACCGCCTGCGCAAAGAAAATATCGCCCACGAAGCGGCTGACTGCAATATGATGCTCTCGGTATTCCTGGAAACCTACAAAGGGCAATCACCAGATGACGCTTTGCTCGAGAAAATGACCCTCAAACTGGGTCACCCCATAGATTCACAATAGAACGACTGGCTTATATTTTATTGCTTATAAAAGAGCCTGGTAAAGTCCAAGCACTCCTTGTGAAAAACAACAGAAGATGATTTTCTCGAGAGTCTTCAGGTCAGGTCTCACCTCTCTGACGGTATTGACGGCGACTCTGGCTGCCTGTTCGGCCGGATAGCCATAAACTCCGGTACTGATCGAAGGGAAAGCAATCGATTTTAGCCCGTGCTCTTCCGCCAGGAACAGACTGTTGCGATAGCAATTTGCCAGCAGCTCAGCTTCTCCCTGCCCTCCGCCGGCCCAGACCGGCCCGACTGTGTGAATCACGAAACGTGCCGGCAGGCTGAATCCAGGCGTGATCTTAGCCTCACCGGTCTCACAGCCGTTCAGTTTTCGGCACTCTGCCAGCAATTGCGGTCCCGCAGCCTGGTGGATCGCCCCATCCACACCCCCGCCGCCAAGTAATGACCGGTTGGCAGCATTCACAATCGCATCTACCTTGAGGGTAGTGATGTCTGCTAACATCGCAATCATGTATGGCACCCTTTCACCTCGTAATCTCAGAAATAAAGCTACATTTGCTCGCTGAGCGGACTGAAACCTTCACCTAAAGCCTCATTGGAATGACCCACTGACATGAAGGCATCAGGGTCTGCCTCATGCACGATAGTTTTTAGCCTGATCACCTCTGCAGCAGTTACAACGCAATAGATAATCGGGCGGTCTTTTTTTGTATAGCCACCTTTTGCCTCAATTATGGTGGTACCTCGCCCCAGTTGCTCACTGATAGCGGCGACCACTTTCTCAGTTTCATCTGTGATGATCATCGCCTCACGGATCAAATTTCGTCCTTGAGTAACAAAATCGGCCGCGATGCCACTGAGGTAAATCATGATCAAGCCATACATGGTTTTTTCCCAACCAAAGAAAAAGCCGGCTAATATCACAGCGAACGAATCGGTAACCATATAAGCCAATGAAATAGACATTCCTAACCGCTTGTTAAGAATACGCCCAAGGATATCTGTCCCCCCACTGGTGCCGCGACCAAGATATACCAGACCTAAGCCCAAACCTAAGACGATTCCGCCATAGAGCGTATTGAGCAAGATGTCATCTGTGATTGGCGCGGTGCCGGTCACTTCAATCAAAATATCGGTAAAGACCGTGTATGAAACAACTGTAAGGATGGTACGTATCGCAAAACGAGGCCCACCTAAGTAGCGCCACCCAATGATGAAAAGAGGAATATTAGCCAAAAGAGTGACCAAACCGATTGGCCAATCCATCAGATAATGAAGCAACTGAGCGACACCGCTGACGCCGCCACTAACCAATTGGGCTGGAACCAGAAACGTACGCAAAGCTAATGCCTGGACGAACCCACCTGCAATGATCAGGCCATAATCTCCCAGCGACCGCCAGCTAAAATCTAACTGGCTGAAAAAAGCTTTAATTTTACCCATTCCTCGAATGTGCTCCTTAGTAACTCCGTCGGCCGGCTGCCTCGCAAAGAAATTATAAACTAAACCGCCCCTTACAGGGCGGGTATTAAGCTTGGATGAGAAGAGCCTCATTTCCCAATCATTGGGAACCAGCGTCGATGCGGTTGGAGAATATTTGATCCATACGGCACAGCAGTTGGTCCATCTGCTACATTGCAATCGATGTCCATCGTAACCCCTCCCCAGGTCTCAGAGTGACCGCCAGAGTATTGCAAAACTCGTTGGTGGTAGACCCAATAGACATCTTTCAAATATCGGAGATTCCAAACAGTCTCATATTCCCGAAACCCTGGCGTGCGGTACCATTCCGCAGGCCAAATCGCGTCTGGCTCGGGGCCTTCCAGGGCGAAAAACCGGTTATCGGTAATGTTACTGGTTGTCGCGTAAAGACCAGAGCGGATTCCCAACTGGGCCAGCCGGGTAGTCCATCCGTTTACATAAGCTCTCGCAGCCTTTGAGCAAGCGCTGGAGTAACTGAAGTGTTCTAGGTCAAGATAGATAATGCTCCCTGATCCATCCGCGCTGCTCAAGCCGTATTCCAACAATCTCGCCTTAGCCTGATTTGCGTTATTGACACCGTACTGGTAAGCCTCTGCGACATCGTAAGGGAATGGGTATTTATACTTAGCACATGGAGCCTGGTGACCGACCCAGGTTGGGATAAAGCGCCATCCCTGTTGGGACATTGCTTGCAAGTACGCAGCTGAGAGCGGTTTATTGCTACAGAATCTCGAAATCCCTCCGATATACAGGTTAACCGCTTTGTATGGGCTTTTGGAAAACCAGGTCTGTAACTGGTTGAGAGTTGGTATTTCACACTTATCAAAAGCGTGTCCATTAAAGTTTCGCACCCACTCGCCGGAATAAAATATCATATCCGATCCTTTTTCCTGCAGGTCATCCTTGCTGCTAATAAAACTATCGCTGGCGATGTTTCGACCATTCGGCAGGCCCACAAGCTCCCAATCCAGACCCCCGTTAACACTTCTCACCATTTGCCAGGTGCGCTCACAGATAGTCGCGATCTCATCGTCATTCGTTGGGAGAGTGTTACACTCCCCACCCATCAAGCCAACCCACAGATTACGTGTATCTTGAGCTTGGATTTCACTGATCTGGCTAAGGTCTGTGGATGAGACCTGTTTGTCCCCCAATGTGACGCTGATAGGCAACAACTCCGGGATCCCTTGTTCCAAGGGGGATTTTGTTGTAGAGGATGGATCGATTTTTACCAGTACATCGATTGCCCCAAGGTCTTCTCCAATAGTTTTGGCCGGCAGGTAAGTTTGTTTCCCTTTGAGTTGGATGGGCAACCCAATTTGGATCAAGTTGTAGGCCTGAGCGTTGGCCATTTCGAGCGTGAAAAGCTCCCAGCTCCTGCCACCGTCCAGACTGCGATATAACGTCGTGGTATCAGCGGGGTTGAGCATAAAGCCAAGATCCCGATTTAGAAAGACGAATGCCTCAGCCACCGGAACCTCCAATGGCCGCCAGTGATTGCCACCATCCTCGCTGACAAATAAGGTACCCATACTGAAATTGCTGCTGGTGGACTCTTTCACCAGCACAAATGCCCTGTTTTCGTCCAGCCACTGCATCTCGATCTTTGCGAATGGTCGACTAAATTGCTTGTTTAACTCTTCTTCCAGATTTCCTGCAACTTTAATCCAGCTTACACCTTTCGAACTGGTCTTGTAAAGTTCCAGATTAAGGCTTGTTTCTGTTTGTGCCAGATACAGCGCATAACCGCGCCTTGAATCAGGAAAAGAAACGATGAGATGAGGCTCTGTGAGATTTGTTTCTGGGCTGATGTCGCTCCATTCCTCCCCGGCATTCTGGCTATAGTAAAGTTGGCTGCCAGACTTTAGCCAAATTTCGTTTTCATCTGTCAACCCAAATTCAATGTCGAAAGGTTCAAGTTGAGCTTGCGTGGATGGCAGGGAGCCGCTCTCATTGCCCGCATATGCGGGGATCAGACCTGCTAACAACACTAACGAAAGAGTAAATAATAATATTTTATTCTTCACAACCACCTCTTTGGAAAACGTTGCAAGTCCTATACCTGATCTCAAAACAACGCAATAACCTTATGAAAATTCTTACCCGATAGAACCGCCTCACGACTGCGGATAATTTTCTATTCTAGCGGTTTTTCAATACGTGTTTCTACACCTTTATTCTTGACAGCGAACATTTGTTCTGATAATATAATTACATAGAACATGTAGACCTGAAGAAGGCGGTTACTATGGCACGAAAAAACAAAGGATTAAATCAGCGTCACAAGGATATTCTCTCCTGCATCCGCCAATGGCAGGAAGAGAAGGGTTACCCCCCCTCCATCCGTGAGATAGGTGCCGAGACTCAAATCAGTTCCACCTCAGTTGTCAACTATTATCTCAATCAACTGGAAGAAATGGGTTACATCGAACGGCAAGCCAATGTATCACGGGGAATCAACCTGATCAAAGACAGTGCTGGTGAAATGGTTCAAAATATCAAATCGGATTTTTCCCAGTTGTTGGAATATTTGATCACCATCCCCCTGGTTGGCAACATCGTCGCTGG
This sequence comes from Anaerolineaceae bacterium, assembly GCA_041655815.1. GTDB lineage: Bacteria > Chloroflexota > Anaerolineae > Anaerolineales > Anaerolineaceae > Mesolinea. Next base: position 846 of record JBBAES010000038.1, on the reverse strand, counting down.
TGTGCCTATGCCCGTGCCAGCATCTGACTTCAGCTACTACGACCCCGAATCGGGGATTGACATCGCTCGCAGCTTACTCCCAAAAGGTGACAATCCCAATGAGCTATACGCTCTCAGAGTTCAGGGTGATTCCATGATCGATGCGATGGTAAACGATGGTGACATCGTCGTCATGAAGCGCACCAACCGGGCCAGCAACGGCGAGATGGTTGCCATTTGGCTTAACGATCGCGACGAAACCACGCTCAAATATTTTTATCAGGAAAACGGGCGGGTGCGCCTGCAGCCTGCCAATCCATCCATGCAGCCAATTTACATTAACGATCCCGACATCGTTGAAGTCCAAGGAAAAGTTGTTCTGGTCATCCGCCAATTAGACCAGTAACAATTGTTTCACAGGGGTAAAAAGCTGAGCTCGCTTCCATGCTCAGCTTTTTTTCTTCCCTGCAAGCGCTTTTCACAAAGTTTTGCGTTTTAACGTTTTTTCCGGCCATTCAAAACTTTTGTTCCATTTGAGTCACACTCTTTGTTTTTACAATTTCTTGTGCCCAGGTTTTTCCGGTTAGAATCAGACAATGCAAATCATACAATCCAAAGATGGCACACCCATCGCATACAAGACCACTGGTAATGGGCCATTGCTTATTGTTATCACCGGAGCCCTCAACACACACAACTTCGGTGTCCCCGGTGAAATGGTGCCCTACCTGCAGGATTCCTTCACCGTCCTAACCTATGACCGGCGTGGACGCGGTCAAAGTAAAGACACGCCTCCTTATACAGTCTATAAGGAGCTCGAAGACCTCGATGCGCTGATTGAACACAATGGCGGTAAAGCAAACATCT
>JBBAES010000037.1:0-13123 GCA_041655815.1 Anaerolineaceae bacterium | reverse complement strand
ATGGCTGGAGGGGCGGGCACGCGCCTATGGCCACTCAGCAGAGAAAAGCAGTCCAAACCATCTCTCTCTCTTTACAGCGATCAAAGCATGTTCCAAATCGCTGTCGAGCGCTTGCATCCTCTCTTTTCCCCCGAACAAATTCTGGTGGTTGCCAGTCACGATCACGTTGCCGCTCTGGCCGCCCAGGTGCCTGAGATCCCCCAAGAAAACTATATCGTCGAGCCCGAAATGCGCGGGACTGCCTCCGCGATTGGGCTGGCTGCCATCCACCTGGCCAGGCGCGACCCCGATGCCACCATGGCGGTATTGACGGCAGACCACCACATCGGTCAGCCTCAGGTCTTCCGCGGCGTGGTCGAAGCCGCGCTCGAATTTGCCCAGCAGGGCTACATCATCACGCTGGGGATCACGCCCACCTGGCCTTCCACCGACTACGGCTACATCGAACAAAACGGACTGGTGGGCGAGGAGAACGGCTTCAAAGCCTATCACGCCGCCCGGTTCGTTGAGAAACCAAATCTCAACAACGCCCAAACGATGCTTTCACTGGGCAATTATAGCTGGAACAGCGGCATGTTCATCTGGCAGGTGTCTGTGATCATGGCGGAATTCCAAAGGCAAATGCCGGCGCTCTACAGCAGCCTTTTGCGCATAGCCGATCTGATTGGAAAACCGCACTACGAGCAGGAAATGCCGCCGATCTGGACCGAAATCGCCAAGCAGACCATCGACTATGGGGTCATGGAGCACGCCGAAAACGTGATTGTCATCCCGGCCGATATGGATTGGCTGGATGTGGGCACCTGGTTGAGCCTGAAATCGCTTTTGCCCATGGACGAAAAGGGCAACAGCATCAAGGGCGACGCGCTGCTGAAGGATTCCGAAAACACGCTGGTGATCGGCAGCACACGCCTGATCACCGGGGCTGGTCTGAAGGATTTGATCATCGTCGATACGCCCGACGCGTTGATGGTATGTGACCTGAAACACTCGGGGCAGGTGCGCGAGCTGGTGAAGTTGCTCAAGGAGCAAGGTCGGTTGGACCTGATCTGAGCCGGACGATGAATATAATATCTCTTTACCCCCATGTGTATTCCGCACGCGCCGCGCAGGTGCCTGCTATCGACCCTCACACAACAAACACAGGCAGCTGACAGTTGGCCACTTTTCTGTTGTTGATTATTTACCTTGCCTTCATCAGCCTGGGTTTGCCAGACTCGATGCTGGGTGCGGCCTGGCCGCTGATGCAACGCGAACTGGCACTGCCGCTTTCCGGGGCTGGGCTGATCTCCATGATTGTCACAGGCGGCACGATTTTCTCCAGCTTGCTAACTGGGAAACTGGTCAAAAAGCTTGGTACCGGTTTGCTCACCACCATCAGCGTTACTATCACAGCGCTGGCACTTTTGGGCTATTCATTCACCAGCAGTTATCTTTGGCTCTGCTTGATAGCGGTACCAATGGGCCTGGGCGCGGGAGCGGTTGACGCGGCACTGAACGACTTTGTGGCCCGCAATTACACCTCACGCCACATGAGCTGGCTGCACGCATTTTGGGGTGTAGGGGCGACAGCCGGCCCGCTATTGATGGCCTGGATGATCAGCCTGACACAGCGCTGGCAGAGCGGCTACCGGTTGGTCTCGATCGTACAGTTTGGGTTGGTGGCCATCCTGATAGTTTCATTGCCACTTTGGAAAAAGACCGATCAGGTCGTCGAGGTGGAACACGAGGATGAACGAGCCAACGGAAGCCTGTGGAAACTGCCAGGGATGATGCCGAATTTGGTCGCTTTTTTCGCTTATTGCGCCCTCGAACTGACCGCCGGGCTCTGGTTTGCCAGTTACCTGGTACAAATCCGGGGAGTCGCGGCGGAGACAGCCACGGCCTGGGCAGCTTCGTATTATTTTGGAATCATGATCGGGCGATTGGTCAACGGTTTTCTGACCTTGCGGTATTCAAGCAAAACGCTCATCCGGGCGGGGCAGACTGCCATATTATTTGGGATTGTGCTCTTGTTTTTGCCGGGGAACATCTTTAGTTTGTTCGGATTGCTGTTGGTGGGGATGGGCTGCGCGCCAATTTACCCATCGATGCTGCACGAGACACCCAATCGATTTGGGAAGGAGAACTCCTCACGGTTGATGGGCATCCAGATGTCGTCAGCTTATGTTGGATTGACCGTTGTGCCGCCGCTGGTTGGTTTGATCGCCTCCAGGTGGAGTTTATCCATCTTCCCCTTCAGTTTGTTGATTCTTTTGGTCCTGATGGTTTGGGGCAGCGAACGGGTTAATCAGCTCCTTGCCGATGGGGCTTGAGAATTGGGCCAATTTCCGGTGATTAATGGTTTTCGTCATTGGTGACAAGGCCTTGTCTGAAGGCAAGGATGACTGCCTGTGTGCGGTCGGTGACTCCTAATTTTGCAAACAGTGTGCTGGTATAGTTGCGTACTGTGCCTTCTGACAGGAATAGCTGGTGAGAAATATCGGCGTTGGACAACCCCTGGGCAAGCAAGTTGAGGATCTCCTGTTCGCGTTCAGTCAGATTGTAAGAGGTCTCACTGGAAGGCCTGTTTGGTGAGCTGGCGACGCTGCTCAAAACCTTGCCAGCCACGCTGGGATCGATGTACGATTCCCCTGCCACGGTGCCGTGGATCGCGCTGAGAAGTTCCTGCCGAGGCTGGTCTTTCATCAGGTAGCCGGAAGCACCGCTGCGGATGGCATCGAAAAGCCATTTATCGTCCATGTAGGTGGTCAATACCAGGACGGGCAGGTCAGGATGACTCTCTTTGAGGTGGCGGATAGCCTGCACGCCATTCATGCGCGGCATCTGCAAGTCCATCAAAACCAGATCGGGCAGCTCTCTATTGATCATATTGAGGGCTTCCTGACCGTCATTGGCTGTACCAATGACCCGTATCTCCGGGTCCGTCTCAAGGATGCGCTTCAAACCTTCGCAAACGATTTCCTGGTCATCAGCAATCAGAACTTTGATCATAAATAACGCTCCCAACTCAATTTAATTGTGGTCCCTTCGCCAGAACGGCTGAGGACTTCCAAATCAGCGCCGATGGAAGTGGCTCTCTCTTCCATCCCTTTGAGACCATATCTTTCTATCCCTGGCGCACTCTGGGCGTCGAAGCCGACCCCATCATCGCGGATTTGCATGCGAACCACACCGTCTTCTTCCTCCAGACTGAAAAAAATCTTACTGGCGCTGGCGTGTGTGGAGACGTTTTCAATCGATTCCTGCCCGATGCGATAGAAGGCTTGTTCAACATTTGGCGGAAGAATCTGGACCAGGTTGGAAATTCGAATTTCAGCCAACATCTCTTGCCGTTCAGCCAGGCTTTCCACGAGGGACTGCAGTGCCAGCTCGAGTCCGAGATCTTCCAAAGGCTGGGCACGCAGGTCTTTTAGCGCGCGGCGGGTTCCAGCCAGTCCCCGGCGGGCGGCGGAAAGCGAATTATCCAGCATGGCATTTGCTTCAGTTTCGCCCTCCGGCACCATGGTTTTGAGCGCTTCAAGGTTGACAGAAATGCCGCTGAGAGTGTGGGCGAGGGTGTCGTGCAGTTCCCGGGCAAGGCGGTTGCGCTCACGACTGGTTGCCAGACTTTCAAGCGTGTTGGCGTATTGACCCAGTTGCATATTGGCCAGCACCAGTTTATGTTTTTGCTCGCGTTGTTTTTCGTTGAGCTGGCTGACCAGGAAGCCAACCAGGGCGAAGGTGAAGGCTCTGACGACAGGCAGGGTGAGCAGGGGCAGCGAATCGATCGAGATATGGCCGACGATCAGGAAAGTGATGATGAAATCGGAAAGATTAGTAACCACAGTATAGATAAGCACTGCATTAAAATCGTATTGCCAGGCGATAAAGACCACCGGAACGATCAGGATTGGCACCAGAGAATAAGACTGCGATATAAAGTGCGTGATACCGCGATCGGGCTCCAACAGGTAGAGCCAGCTGCCGCCCACCATGGCCAGGGTATAGATGATTAGAATCAGGGGGAAGAATCGGTCTTTCAGCTTACGTTCCAGCCAGGGAAATGAAAGCGAGAGGAAAAGCAGCCCGTGGATCATGACGTAATAAACGGATGGGACGGCGATTATAGCCGTGCGGGTAAAACTGACGTCGTCATACACCCAACGAGCAGAGAAGTATACCAACCCGATCAAGGAGAAATATCGAAACAGCCTCAACAATCCTGGTTCAAGCGGTCTTTTCATGATTTTATATTACCACTTATCTCCCGGTTTGCAGGGCTTACCGGGAAGCGAGTGATAAATGTCATCTGGGTGTGGGCCCAAAACATAGCTAATAAGGGTTGGTTATTTACCACATTCTCCAACAGGTGTTAGTGGTAGACTTTACAATTCATGTAGATGCCGCTAATAAGTTAAAATGAGGCAGATGGACACAAGAAAACCGGGCTTGTCTGCCGGAACAATAAATTAATTACAGAAGGTTTTAGACTGATGAATAAAAAACCTAACTTCAAGTTGATTATCGGAGCGGTGGTGATTGTCATTGCCCTGGCGGTCCTGCTGATTTCTGCTACCCGCTCTAACACACAATATTTCATGACCGTGCAAGAGCTGCTAGACCAACAAAGCGAGCTGCAAGGGCAAAAATTACGCATGTCTGGCGCGGTGATTGGTGAGAGCATTCAATATAACCCCGCTACTTTAGACCTCAGCTTTATGGTTGCCCAAATCCCCGGCGACCACCGCCTGATCGAAGAAATGGGCGGCATGGCCAAGGTTCTGGAAGAGGCCGTGGCGGATCCTAATGCTCCCCGCATGCTGATCCATTACAACGGGGTCAAACCGGACCTGCTCAAAGACGAAGCCCAGGCGATTGTTACCGGCTTGTTGGACGAAAACGGAGTTTTCCAGGCAACCGAGCTGCTGATGAAGTGCCCGTCGAAATACGAGTCTATTTTGCCAGATCAGGTTGAGGACTAAACGATGTTCTACCTGGGATTAGGCACCTTCGCCCTCGCGAGTCTTTTGATGCTGGTCTGCCTTGCACTTACCGTCTGGCAGATTTCACGTAAACAACACGATGTTTTGCCAACAGTCCGATTGTTGACCAACCTCGGCTTTGTGCTGCATACGTTGAGCTTGTTGTCGCTTTTGTACATGCAGGTGGGCCAGGATTACAGCAACGCCTATGTAGTCGGCGTGATAAACCCGGACTTACCGACCTACCTGAAACTAACCGCCCTGTGGGGCGGGCAGGCGGGCTCTCTTTTCTTCTGGAGCTGGATCATCAACCTTTGTCTGGTGCTCGCGTTGAATCGCCGGCATATCCTCAGGGATAACTGGGGCTATTTGTTTGCGTTAATCAATCTGATGTTCTTCAGCGCGATTTCGATTTTTGCCGAAAATCCGTTTACCCGGGTATGGCAGCTGGCGGATGGCAACCTGGCCGAAAGTCTGTTCAGACCAGAAGCAGGCGCGAGTATCTATTCCGGATTGATTGGCGTTGGTCTCAACCCGCTTCTACGCCATTGGGGCATGATCATTCACCCACCAGTGCTTTATATCGGCTTTGGTGCCTTCTTGCTGCCATTTGCTGAAACCCTCTCTCACCTGATCGTCAAGGGTGACGGCGAAGAGCTGATTGCCCTGCTGCGCCCCTGGCTGTTGATCGCCTGGATTTTTCTGACAGCCGGCATCGTTTTGGGCAGCTGGTGGTCGTACGATGTGTTGGGCTGGGGTGGATATTGGGCCTGGGATCCCGTAGAGACAGGTTCGCTGATTCCCTGGCTGATCAGCACAGGTCTGCTGCACAGCATGTTCCTGACCCAACAAAGGAACATCTTCAAACGGACCAATGTAATCCTGATTTTGAGCAGTTATTTGCTGATAATCTTCAGCATTCTGATAACCCGGGCGGGGCTGTTGAGCTCGGTGCACGCTTTTGGAGAGAGCGCGATTTCCAAGCCGCTGATTGTTTTTCTGTTGGCGTTGGTTGCGCTTTCGATTGGTTTGATGATCTGGCGCTGGAAAAAAATGGACAGTGGCTGGGAATTCCAATCTTACTTCACTCGCGATTCCCTCTTTCTTTATACCTTAATTCTTCTGGTCGCAATCGCCGTCGTCTGCCTTTGGGGGCTGATCTATCCATTAGTCTCCCGTGCCTTCAATGGCACGGAAATTACCCTCGACCGGGGCTTCTATGACCGGGCGGCCACACCGCTCTTTGTCATGCTGGTGCTATTGATGGCGGTTTGCCCGCTGGTGGGCTGGTCGGTTGCCAGTTTGAAGAAGTTTGGCAAGCGCAGTCTGATCCCGCTTGTTGTGGCGGCATTGACGACAGCGGCAGCTTACATCTGGCTGAGCAAATCCTGGGTAGCACTGTTTTCTATATTTATCATTACCCTGGGTGTGTCAGTGCTGATTGCCACAACTATCCGTGAACTGATCAAGGTCGAAAAACCACTGCGAGCTTTCTGGAATATGCGTTCGCGTTATGGCGCATTCCTGGTACATACCGGTATATTGCTGATTATGCTCGGCATCATTGGCATAGAGGGGATGTCCCAAAGTATTCAGGGTACGCTCGTTCCTGGTGACAAGATGCCCCTGGGGAATTTCGGTGTTGAATACATCGAACTCACAGAAAATTATGACTCCCCTGAGTATCTCAGCGTTCGCGCTCAGATAAACCTTTGGCGGAACGACAAAATCGTTGGCAAGCTGACACCAGGCCAGGATGTCTATGAGAATCGCAGTGAATACGTGAGCATTCCAGGCAAACGCAGCACGCTCGCGGGTGACTTTTATACCATTTTGCTCGCTTACGACCCGACCATGGGTTTCGTTTCGCTCCAGGCGGCGATCAATCCGCTGGTGAATTTCATGTGGATCGGATCTTTCTGCCTTATTTTGGGGGCGGCTTTCAGTTTGAGCTCGCCGGTTGTGCAAGAACAGGCTCTTCGGAAGAGCGACGAGCGGGAAGACGACATTGTGATCGATGCGGATTGAACTGCGCGGGCTGAGCAAATCTTACGGCCGGTTGGCGGTCTTGAAGTCTTGCGACCTGGAGTTGCAAAGCGGACAGCTGCTTTGCCTGCTGGGTAGCAACGGCGCCGGGAAAACTACACTGCTGCGGGTCGTCAGTGGGCTGCTTAGCGCGGATCAGGGCGGACTATTCGTCGACGGGAAAGAAACTTCGCTCAACAGTGCACAATGGCGCCGGCAGTGCGCCTTTGTCGCCCATAAGACCTACCTCTACCAGGATCTGACCGGTTTAGAGAATCTGAGTTTTTTTTCTCATCTTTATCAGTGTGATTTCACCCAAGAAGAACTGCGCCGCCGGCTGGGGGATGTCGGGCTGGCAAGAGCAGCTGATAAACAGGTCAGGGCTTATAGCCGAGGCATGCAGCAGCGGCTGACAATCGCGCGGGCACTGTTGCCGGAGCCGGCGGTGGTGATTTTGGATGAGCCTTTCACCGGGCTGGATAAAGACGCCAGCGCGCTGCTGGTGAGAATGCTTGCCGGGGTGAAAGAACGCGGTGGCATGGTCTTGATGACCAGCCACGACCCACAGGCTGCAATCTCGGTGACGGATGCGTTTGTGCGTTTGAGCAGAGGAACTCTCACAGATGTCTTGCCAGTGAGGGGCAGGGTATGGGCTGAGCTTGAGCCGCTGCTCTACCCGGAACCAACCCCAAAGGCGCAGGCAGCATGAAAAACTGGCTGAACACGCTCAGGACGCTGATCTGGAAAGACCTCCTGCAGGAGTGGCGCAGCAAGGATATGCTTACAGCCATGCTGGCTTTCGCCATCCTGAGTATTTTTATATTCAATTACGCCATGGAGCTGGACCCACGCCAGAGGGCGGAACTGGCACCTGGGATTCTTTGGGTCGTGATCACCTTTTCAGGCACGTTGGGCTTGAACCGCTCGTTCGTAGCGGAGCAGGAGCAGGGGAGTTTTGACGCCCTGGTCATGGCGGTGCCCGGTTTGGGGAGTATCTGGCTGGCAAAACAAATCAGTAACTTTCTGATGATGATGATTTTGATCCTGATCGTCTTACCGGTCTACAGCCTGCTGTACAACCAAAACCTGTTCATTCCCGGTTTGATGATGACCTTAACTCTGGGGGCATGGTCGTTCAGTGCGGCCGGCACGCTCTTGGCCAGCATGACCGCCCAGACGCGCATGCGCGATCTGCTCTTGCCGGTTTTGCTCTTCCCGATTTTGATGCCGGTCAACATGGCAGTCGTCAAGGCTGGCACAGGCATTATGACCGGGGCGGCCGTGGCGAGCTACCAGGTCTGGCTGACCGTCTTACTGGTTTACGGTATTATTATGTCAACTATTTCTTTAATGGTGTTTGATTATGTTATCCTGGAATAAAAATATTCGCTTGTTGGCAGTCTTTTCGGCCCTGCTAATTTTAATTGCCTTCGGATTGGTGTTGTATTACGCGCCAGTGGAACAAAACATGGGCCTGGTGCAGAAAGTCTTCTATTTCCATGTCAGCGCGGCCTGGCTGGGGATGCTGGCTTTTTTAGTCGCGGCGGTCTGCGCGGTCTTGTATCTGAGGAAAGCCGACCTGGTTTTAGACGCTTATGCGGCGGCATCGGTAGAAATCGGGCTGCTTTTTACAGCGATTGCCAATTTTACCGGCATGATCTGGGCCCGCCCGGTCTGGAATACCTGGTGGACCTGGGATCCACGCCTGACAACCATGACGATTATGGCCTTTACCTACATTGCCTATTTTTTGCTGCGCAGGGGACTTGACGACCCGCTGAAGAAAGCGCGTTTTGGGGCCATCTACCTGATCATAGGCTTTGCCACCGTTCCATTGACCTTCTTTTCTGCCCGACTGCTGCGCACAATTCATCCCACGTTTTTTGGGAGTGCAGGCGCTGGCGAAATGGCAATGACCCCGGCGATGTACCAGACCATGGGTTTCAGCATCTTCGCCTTCTCGGTGCTGTTTGTGCTGTTGCTGATTGTTCGTACCAGGCTGCGCCTTAGCGCTCAGTGGCTGGAAGAGCAGGAAGCATTCCAGCAAGAAGAGGAGTTTGGCGAGGTGACCAGTGGCTGATACTTTCATCTACTTTTTAGCAGGCTACCTGGTGATCTTTGGCCTTTTGGGCGCCTATATTGGATGGTTATTGGTCTTGAATCGCCAGCTAAAGAAGAAAATTGATCAAAAGAAGGAAGAGAGCAGGTAAGGACATTGTCGGGGGGAATGGCGTTCTACTCGCCACTCCGCCGAACAAATAAGTCGGAGTATGGGAAAAGAGCCCTCATTACGCGGTTTCACCGGTACTTCGTCCGACCTACAACCGCATCCGATCTACAAAAATAACCTCTTACGCAATTTTTAAAAACCCATTTATGCACTATAATACTTATTGAGAAGAAATGAAGAAGAAAATCACGAGTCGCTCAGATAGAGGCTAGGTAACTGTGTCAAGAGCTCTTCGCGTAATACTCATTACAATCGGGGTCATCCTTTTACTTTACGCTGTCTACACTGTTTTTGGAAGACCCGCTATACCCTTGCCAGCTATCCGGTATCCGGTGCCAGCTGGTCAGCCTCTTCACGATATCATCACAGCAACAGAATCCAACCAGGTTAGAGTTACCCTGAATACCAAGGGGAAACTCGAGATGCTCAGCGAGGATGACGAGTTGGTCACGCTCGATTACACGCCGGAAACGCTGGCCAACACAGTCGATCTCGCCCTGCGTCTCGCACCCGGTCAAACTCTCACAGCTTACCAGGAATTTGTGCAGAGGTATCCTATCTACCCCCATTTGGCTAAATACGTCAACAATTTTTTCTATGGTATTTTGCCATTACGCATATCCGTCATATTGACACCCAACCCATAAAAACTTAATCGATTAATTTAAAATAACAGGGAGACAAAGGAAAAAAATGAAAAACAAACAAAACCTAATCAAAATTATCATCGCGCTTGTGCTCGTCTTAGGGATCAGCCTGATGCAGCACACTCCGACAGCTGTCGCGGATGTCCCCTTGCAGGAGGACATCAGCAATGTGATCCACATCGATGTCACTTATGATCCAGGCACCAAGACCTACAGTGCTGGCGGCTTTTCATTCGAAGAACTGCAGCAATTTGGCGCGCCTGAGATTCCTGACGAAATCTGGGCACTGTTGACAGTGTTTAACAATCTCTCCATCCGCGTCATTGGTGATGAGATCCAACTTTTGACCGACGATGCCAAGCTCTTTAGTATGGCTTTTGACGAGAATGCCCGCCAGTTTGTCTATGATATGCTGAATGTTTATGTGGAAGGCGGCAGAGTCGACCGGGCAAGGGCAGAATCCTGGCTGGAGCAAGCAGATTTTGACTTTACCTTGCGCAAGACAAAAGCGGTCAGCGAGCCGCTGCGCATCCAGCTTGCCACGCTGCTGCAGGTAAAAATCGCCGAAAGTGGAGCGATATCAGTTGAGGGTATCCCGACCGGTATGGGCCTCACTGGCGACACGGCCGCACTGATGGAAGCCGCGAGCATCGAAAATGCCAAAATTTGCTGGAGCAAAGGCGTTGTGAATGGCGAAGTCAATGGCAGCCTGCTGCCGCAAATCACCCTTTATGAAGACGGTGTGATCGTGATCGACAGGGCGTTTGGTTTGAATCTCGGCGACTTATCGCCAATCTTTGAATCAAGCTTTGGTGCCGGCATCGTCCTTGGCGATGGCGCTCCTGTTGTGGGTGAGTGCTTGCCGTAAAACAAGCTCAACAACGAAAACTGCGCAGCTCTGTAGTAAAAAAGACCGCCTGCCTCCTGCCCAGGGGGCGGGCGGAAAATTCAGGCTAAATAATCTTCCGTCTGCTTAGCTGCTTTTGTTAGGTGAGCAATTTAGGCTTGCCACTGGAGAACGGTCTTGGTCGGGGGCAATAGACTGGGACGATAACCAAAAGAAAAGCCGGGTTCCATATAGAACCCGACTTTGTGTTTACATAGGTGAATATCAACCTTTGACTGAGCCCTGGGTCAGGCCGCCTACAATTTGATCTTGTAAAATCAAATAGATGATCATGATTGGCAGGGCAGCAATCAGCGCGCCAGCAGCGAAAACACCCCAATTTTTGGTGTACTGCCCGGCGGTGAAGATCTGCAAGCCGACCATTACGGTCTGCATCTCGCGTTGAGTCAGCAGGGTCCTGGCGATAATAAATTCGCCATAGGTACCGATGAAACTCAATATCGAGATGACCGTCAAAATCGGGCGCAGCAGCGGCAAGATCAACTTCGAGAAAACCTGCCAATTAGTAGCGCCGTCCACATGCGCGGATTCGTCGATATCGCGAGGGATGGTATCCATGTAGCCTTTCATCAGCCAAATGTTCATGCCCATAGCGCCACCGGAATAGACCAAAATCAACCCTGCATGGGTGTTGAGACCAAACCATGGGACAATATCGCCGATTTGCTTGACGATAGTAAACAAAGCCACGATCGCCAACAGGTTCGGAAAACTTTGGACGAGTAGAATCGCCTTGAGCATACTCTGTCTGCCCTTGAATCGGAAACGTGAGAAGGCAAAAGCCGCCAGGGTGGTCAACGAAAGCGTAAGCAGTGTCGAAATGGTGGATACAATCAGAGAATTCTTCAACCAGGTGAAAAATGGAAAAATAGGGTTGCTTACCAGTTGCCTGAAGTTGTCAAAACTCCAGTTGTTGGGGATCAGTTTTTGATTTGCCAGGTCATTAACCGGGTTGATGGAGGCAGAAATGATCCAGAGCAAGGGGAAGACACTAAAGATGATCAGGACCACTGCCAGCGCCCAACGCCAAACCAGACCAATGGTGCGGCTGCGTTTGATGGATGATGGATGTTTAGACATTTTCGCCAACCTCCTCCCACATATTGGTGAACTTGAATTGCAATAAAGACATAACCGCAATCAACACGAACAAAATTAATGAGATCGCTGAAGCATAACCATATTGCACACCACGTCCACTGGCAAAAGCCAGGTTGTAGACGTAACTGATGATAATGTCGGTGTAGCCAGCCTGGGTGGTTGCCGTTGGTATAGGCGGTCCGCCGTTGATGAAGGCGTAGATCAAGTTAAAGTTGTTGAAGTTGAAGATGAATGAAGCGATCATCAGCGGACCAACACTGACCAGCAAGAGGGGCAGGGTTATTGCCCAGAACTTCTGCCAGCCGCTGGCACCATCAATTTCGGCAGCTTCATAGATGTCGCCAGGGATGGATTGAAGAGCGCCACTGGAAACCAACATCCAATAGGGATAGCCCAACCAGGTGTTTACTATCAGCAAGGCTGCGCGGGCAAGCCAGGGCTCAGTGAACCAGCGCGGGGAAATGTTGAATACACTTTCGAGCATACGATTGATGACGCCCAGGTCGGGGTTAAACATACCCCTCCATATCAGGATAGTGATCAGGCTGGGGATGGTGTAAGGGATCAACAGCAGCGATCGTAGTATCTTCTTGCCTTTGAACTTGGGGTCGCCGTAAATAATAGAGATCACCAATCCTAATGAGAAGGTCAACAAGAGACTACCTGTGGCAAAAAGAAAGTTCCAGATCACGATCGTCACCAAAGGTCCGCGTAAACCGGGACTATTAATGAACTGGACAAAGTTCTTTGTGCCGACAACAGCAGTGTATCCGGGGATCAACCGCTCTCTGTTGCGGGCAACATAGGTTCCTTCTTGATCATAATATACCTTGCCCGTGGTCTGGTCGGTGAAGGTATTGGTTTCAGCGTCGTAGGCGTAGAGAGGTTGCAGCTCAGCCGCTTCTGATGGGGAGCGCACCTGAATGGTGTTTTCCGGATCTCCAAAGCGGATATTGGTCAGGTTCTTATCAGTAGAAGCAAGAATGCGGTTGAGCCGGGTGTAACCTTCAATCGTGACCGGGGCTCCCTGCTCATCAAGCTCTCCAATGCCGTTTTCTCCGCTGACCAGGGGGATTTCGGCATCGCCTTCGATGTCAACCTGGGTGACCAGTGAGTTATTACCTTCGGCGTCCTTGAGCCAGAGCAAATACTCATTGTCCGCGGAACGGTAAGCGATCCATTGATAAGCTTTGCCTGTTTCGGGTAAATAAGTTTTCGCCTGAATTTGGTCGATAGCCTGTGTCTGAGT
>JBBAES010000036.1:0-13602 GCA_041655815.1 Anaerolineaceae bacterium | reverse complement strand
CTTTTTACTGTTCCTCGAAGTTCCCCGCCATCTTTGGGCTGAAAAACACGGACTAATTGTTCGCGCGCCTTCTATTTTCGACATAAGCATGATGAATCAAGGTTATGAAGTCGAAGCGCTTGCCCGAGAGTATCTTGAAAAATGCCATCTCAATCCAGGTGGAGGATTAGTTTTCCAAAATCCATTCACTGACGGTTACTTCACCGTCAGGACGGATGCTCTCATCTACAAACCAGCCACAGACTCTTACGATCTTTACGAAGTCAAAAGCGGCACGAGCATTGACAAGAAAAACATCTATGATGTGACTTACCAATTCCTGATCTTAAAGAAACAAATCAAGCTTGACCGAGTCTTTATCTTGCACTTGAATCGCGAATACATCCGTTATTCAACGCTCGATCTTGCTGAATTGTTTGTCGCGGAGGATGTGACTGGAAAGGTCCTCGAACTCGAAGATGAAGTCGATCAACTGAGGAATATAGCCCTCGAAACAGCGCATCAACCTTCAGATGAAGGCACGCAACCTTGCTTTAATCCAAAATCTTGTCTCTGCCATGATATCTGCCATCCCGGACTGCCTGAGTATTCAATTTTTGACATCCCGAGGTTAACAAAGGAAAAGAAAACCGAACTTCTAAGCCAGGGGATCATTGACATAGAAGACGTTCCGAAATCATTTACATTGACCTCGAAACAACGTCAAATTGTTGATATTGCACAAAGCAATCAGGAATTCGTGAATAGGGAATCGATCCAAAAGGAATTTCAGAGTTTCAGCTTCCCCTTCTATTTTCTGGACTATGAGACCTACTTGTCTGCCATTCCAAAATGTGACGGGTATAGACCACAGCAGCAGATGGTCTTTCAATACTCGCTTCACAAAATGGAATCGCTGAATGGGAATATCCGCCATACTGAACATCTGGCAATTACAAAAGATGATCCATCAGAATCATTAATCGAACAGTTGTGGGAGGATATCGGAGATAAAGGCACTGTGTTTGTTTGGAATAAATCTTTTGAAATGACCAGGAACAAAGAGTTGTCAATTATTCATCCACAATATGCGAGTTTTCTTGAAGACCTAAACAACCGTATCTACGACCTTGGCGACTTTATTAGCCATGGGTTTTATCTACATCCCAAGTTCAAGGGTAGCTGGTCAATCAAAGATGTTCTACCCGTTATGGTTCCTGAACTTAGCTATGATGGGATGAAAATTGGTAAAGGTGACCAGGCAATGATGATTTGGTGGGAAATGGTCAATGATAAGATGTCCAGGGATGATGCAGAAAAGGCGAAAACTGCACTTTTGGAGTATTGCAAACTGGACACCTGGGCAATGGTTAGGATATGCGAAATTCTGTTCCGGAAAACCAAAGAAGTTTCGTAATTCTACACACTCAATCAAAATAAGAAACACAATTAATTGAGGTGCAAACTGTTGGTGATCATTGGTAAGATTAGGGTTCTAAGGGATCCGAAGTAAGATCAACTAAAAGGTGCCCCCGGGGCGACTCGAACGCCCAACCATCTGATTCGAAGTCAGGTACTCTATCCATTGAGCTACGGGGGCAGCGGAGCATTATTATACCTGAATTTGGTGTGATTATTACCTGGTTATTTAACTAAAATTTTATAAAGGCATCGGTTCGCAGCATTTCTGCGCGTCAAGCCAGAGGAACGCGCAGTTAAATCGGGACCGATGATTATCTTTCCTATCGCTAAAATTGACGCTTTCGGACTTTGACACAGGCGATCTTTGACTCAGTGGAATGATATAATTTTGAATTGATAAGATTCATAATATGTCTGCCGGGAATGGCAAGACGTATCGGGTATAGGGAACATCTAAAAAAGGAAAAAAATGACAGAAAATATCGTACTCGCGTTAGGTGGTGGTGGGGTGAGAGGTATCGCCCATCTGGGGGCGATTGAGTGTCTTCTCGAAAATGACTACAACATTGGGGGCATCGCGGGAACAAGTGCGGGAGGCTTGTTTGGCGCACCGATAGCTGCCCAAGTGCCACCCAGAGAAATCCTTCAGGTGGTCATTGATTTCATGAAAAGCCCCAGTTTTCGACGGGAATCGTCTGACACAGCCTCCCTTGCTGGCACCGGGGGGCTGGAAACAGCTCTTGCCCCATTTCTTGAAGGCAAGACTTTTGAAGATTTAGCAATCAAATTGTGTGTGACAGCTGTGAGCCTGAAAACTGGTGAAAAAGTTGTGATCAGTGAAGGTAATGTCATGGACGCGGTGCTCGCGACCATCGCTATCCCAGGGTTTTTCCCCACCAGGGGAGACGATGATCTGGTGGACGGTGGCGTTATCGATCCTATCCCGATCGAGTCTGCAAGAGCTCTGAACCCATCCCTTCCAGTTGTCGCTGTAACACTTCACGACAGACCAGCTGATTACTCGCCGGAGGAGAGCAGTTTTTCAACGGGAGAACAGATATCAGAAGCAATCATTGACCGATTGACCAAAACGAGAATTGGCGAGTCTCTAAAAAACTTGAATATTGCGGTTTCAATGAGTATGGACCGACTAACTGAATTGGGTATTGAAATTGGAAAACCGGATGTGGTGGTCAGACCATTGGTGGGTCAATATTTAGCACTGCAAATGGTTGATCCAATCGAGTTGTTCGAAGAAGGTTACCGGGCAATGGAAAGTCAGCTTCCGGCACTTGTTGATTCGCTGTCACTCGTGAACAGCATCAGACGAATCGCTAGATATTCGACTGCCGAACCCGACTAGTGCAATAAGATTTGAAAATCGGCTGCAGTAAAAATGCAGCCTTTTTTTATTCCTGTCTCAAACGGGAAAATGCCTTAATTGAGGTGAATTTTGTTTGAGTGGGTCGGTGCTCGTTGCGCACACGGTGTGCCGTCCGGAGTAGACACCACCCATTCCCTATAACGATTTACCTTGAAAGAATTACTGCAAATTATAGTAGTTATAAACCGACGCTGACAGATTAGCGAACAAAAGGTTGGCGTGGTCGAAAATGACCTGAACCGGCTGGTGGACAAAAATGGACAGGATATAGTCGCCACCAGGTGTGTAGACAATGGCTGAGTCGCCCATGGTATGGACGAAACCATCTTGCACCTCGTTAGCCCAGCCGTGCTTATGGGCAACGATAGTCCCGCCGGGAACGCCGGCTTCGATCAGATGTCCGATTTTGTTTTTAGCCAGATAATCGACCATCATCAGGCATTCCTCCTGCGTGATGTCACCATCGAAAGCCAGCGGAATCGCTCCGCCGTAATTCTGGGCACAGTAATAAATTTCTTCCAGTAAGAGCCCCATGTCCAGAACGCTGGTCTGACCGTAACGATCAGGATCAGTGTCGTAATCAGTCTGGCTGTTGGCAGGTGTGGAAATTTCTTGTAAGAGCGGGGAGCCAAGGCTAAAAAAGCCAGCCCAAAAGGTATTTTGCAGGCCCAATGCACGCATATCTTCAGTGATCCTGATCGGGGCAAGGTTCGGTTCAATTATCTTTTTGGCAACCGAATCGGTCGATTCGTTGCTGGATTGCTCGACCATATCTTCGATTTCTGCCAAAATATTCTGATCGTAAGGGGCTTCCAGGTTTTTGAAAAGTGTGATCAAGGCAGGGATCTTGATCGTGCTCCAGGACGAAAAAGCGATGTCGGTAGGCAGCTCTTCTTCGCCGATGCGGCTATGGGTAAAGTGGATCACGAGCCCATTTTGCAAGTCTTTGAAATAGAATTCGACGATGCCATCGAAAGTTGCTTCGTCAATAATATCCTTGAGCATGATCTCAAGAATGCCAAAGGAAGGCTTTTTGGGACGAGTCTCGACCACCTCGAGGTTGACGCTACGATTGCTGTTGGCTGAGAGCACGTCCAGGATACGTTGGACAGAGATGTCATAATCCATGGCCGTCCCTGTCTTGCCAGGGTAGAAACCACTTTCACCCGGGATGGGCATGGGCGGGGTAGCCGGGATATCGTAACGAATGCTGATTTCGTTTTCCAGGTACGCACGGATGCGCTCTTCGTCGTAGCGGGCCTGAAGCGGGATGGCTGTCGTGGTCATGGGGCGGTTCCATAAATAGTTCCAGAAACCCGACCAGAAAGGTTCGTCTGTGCGCTGTTTATCTGCTGCTGCCAGCATATTGTTGATCTGTAGTTCAAACCCTAGCGTGGCCGGGCGAATCTGAATAACCGCTTCGCGGTATCGCAATTCAATTGGTGACATATAAACCTGGACCAGGCGCTGTGAGGCTGCCTCAAACTCAAGACCTGCGATGGGGATACCGGCAATGGTCATTCCTGTTGGAAAAGTTGCTCGTATTTGAGCATATCGGGTAAGTTGAAGAATCGTCAAAAAGCTTGCCATAACGATTAGACCAAGCGCAGCCCAGCGAATTAGAGAACCTTTTTTACGCATAGGGCTATTATAATGGTTTCGAAACAGCCAGTTTTACTGCTTTTTTCCTTGACTGGCGTTAATCAATTCGAAATAAAACTCTTCCATTTCCGAAGGCAATGCTTGAAAAACGTCATACTCCGACAATCTTTCTTCATAAGCAAGGAAATACGCTCCAGACTCTGCGACAGCTTCTTGTAAATACAAGCTGCAATGACCGGTGTCTTCACTGAATTCATAGGTATGAACAAAGCCGATGATGGGCTCCGGAAAATAGCTAAGATCCAGTGTCATGGCAGTTCGATTTTCGACCCGAATCCGAAGGATATTTTGTCCTTCCAATATAATTTCTTCGTGGTCAACCTTGAATAGTCCATATTCCTTAAAGTGGTCAGCAACTTTTCTGTAGCAATCATCCAGACGTGCCACTGAGCGGTCGGCTGATTGAAAGGTCTGGTCAGAGTCTAAAATTAGTTCTTTGATGCTTCTATCAGGGTTTATGATCGCTTCAATTGAAACAGTTGTCTCATCGAAATTCTCTCCAAATGCAGAAAGCGGTGTGAGGTCACGATCATAAACGAGTGAGATTCTATTTCCAGTAACATACCCATGCCCATCCAATTCGATCCAGGATTCTTTTATCTGAGATGGAGGAGAATAAACAGCGTTTGTATAGAATTCACCATCGACATCAACAGACGGATCGTTTGGGTTATCAAGATAATATTGGTGGTAGACATCTATTATCTTTGTAACATTGTGCAACCAGCCGGAGGTTGTCAGAAAATCAATGTTGAGTGACTTTAAACTATTCATTTTTGCCATTGCCGCCCGCAAATCAATTTCGGCTTGGATTGTCGCAGGCTCCGAGGTTTCGCGTGGTTCACCTAAGATGTAGGTTGGGCTGGCAGAATTAATACCTGAAGCAGTTTCTGGCATTTCATTTTGGCATGCACTAAGAACCATGATCACAATTAATAAAATTAGGAATGCTTTAATTTTTCTCATACGATCTCCTTAGAGTTGAAGGGGAGGCTTTCCTCCCCTTCAATTGTGTACAAAGGACCGGACAGTGCAAAAATGTTTAGCTCTAATAGCCGAAGTAATCAGTGTAGGGTCTCCACTGAGAAGATCCAGGATTAAAGAAATCGTGAGTTGTCTGTGTTACCTGGATACTAGTGCTGCCCGAAGGACAAGGTCTCCAATTATTGGGGACAGACTTGTTGTAATAAGCAAGGGTGTTCGCCCAGCCAGGCACTGTCCGAGTATACATTGTGGTGTCTTGTCCATATGCATCACGGCACTTTTGGGTACAACCCATCCATGTTCCACCAAGTGTATTGATCACTATAGGAGGCACTATCTGACTAATTCCATCACAAAACATTTGTGTGTCGTTGGCAACCGAATTGGTGGAGCTAGCATAAGCTGCTGACTGTCCAACATAGTTGTAATAAACACCGAGGCTGGCGTTTGGTTGAACCGGAGCTTCCAGCTTTTCTAATCGCAAAGCTTCCACACATTCAACGTCAGTAAGGTGTTGATCGTGAACATCCTGAGGCATGTTGTCTATGGTTTCGACCGTTTCTGAAATCTGTATAAAGAAGATAACAGAATCACCGGATTCATAGACCATATCACTCTTTCTATAGAGGAAACTTCCGTTTTCAAGAGAAAGGCTGTCAAGGAAATTGAAGCCAATATATGGCTGAGGATATTCATCAAAATCCAACGGTTCATCGTATCGAATTGTCCTCATTATTTTTAGGACAGGAAGCTCATTTTCAATTTCAACCCAAGCTTTTATGCTTTCAAGACTCTCTTCAGATGAGATGATTTGGGCGATATATCCTGTAAGCTGGCTTCCCATCTTCATTGGTATGCTGGCTAAGAAGGCTTGCGGGTCTTCCGCAGCCTGACTTCCGAAAGCATTTTCTAAATCTCTTTCTGTCAAGGTAAGGTTGCCACCCCGACCTGAAGCATCGTTAGCAACAACCTGAACTCGTTCGCCTGCTTGATTGGCGATAACGGTATAGGAGCCCAAGCCCAGCTCCCCATCAGGCCCTTTCACGCCAACCCAGTGGTCTTCAGTTTGCCAATTGGGAAACAGACCTTCGGTTCGTTTTCCGGTGTGGTCACCTTGAAACGCGTTGTAATATATTGTTAAGGAGTGATGCCAACCAGGCTGGCGATTGAATTTCAAATTCAAATCTTCCAGGGCATGCAGAACTGGTAGCATTGCATCCAATGTTTCAATGACTTCCCCGTCCATTAGAGATTGGAACTCAGCGGGAAGATCAGTGGTGTCTGAAAAATCTTCAGCGGATTGGGCAAAAGTGGGGGTGAGGGTCGGTGTGCTAATTCCTGAAAGGAAAATTGCCAACATGGCAACGCACAGTACAAGTTTGGAAAATCTAACATTTTTCATGGTTTCCTCCAAATGTGCTGCTGTTCGTTGTGTCCAATGTATTTTTATATAGTACCACATAACAAAATCTTGCTTTTTTGGGAACTCGATAATCGTTTAAGGACCAAGCCTTTGTCGCATAATATTTACGAAGTTTATTGATTAAAAGCACATCAGGTAGAGCTTGTTTTTTTGACACCCGTCACATTGAGTGATAAACTGGTGCAAGTTCACGGCGCCAAGTCTGGCGTCTTTTTGTGAGTATGAAGGAGTTTTGGCTATGAAGGTGATTTTGACTGGTTCGATAGCAATAGACTATCTGATGAAATTTCCAGGTCTTTTCAGCGACCACTTACTGCCAGAACATCTGGATAAGGTCAGTTTATCTTTTCTCGTGCCCGAACTTTCTCGTCGGGATGGTGGAGTTGGCGCAAATATTGCGTACACCCTGGCAATGCTGGGTGGAGAAGCTTGCCTTTTTTCTACGGCAGGACAAGATTTCCCAGAATATGGGAAGCGTTTGGAAGCAGTAGGTGTGGATACCAGCAGTGTCAGGATCATCCCGGATAAATTCACCGCTTCTTTCTTCGCAACCACCGATCAACATAATGCCCAGATTGCCAGTTTCTACACTGGGGCGATGGCGGATTCTGCCAACCTGTCGCTCAAGGAAGCTCCTTATGAGTGTGACGATTTCGTCATGATTTCGCCCACCGACCCGGCTGCAATGGCACGCTACATTGAAGAATCGCTGGAATTATGTTTGAAAACACTGTTTGACCCAGGTCAGCAAGTGATCAGCCTGGATGCAGATCTGTTACGCAGAGGTCTGGATTGTGCGCACGGTTTATTTGTAAACGAATACGAGTTCGAACTGATGCAGAAGCACACCGGTTACACAGAAGCAGAATTACTGGCCAAACCCGTCTTCAGTGTGATTACATTGGGCGAAAATGGTGCCCGGGTACATTCGACCGGAGGCGATATCTATGTTCCAGCGTTACAGGGATTGAACATTGTTGACCCCACCGGTGTGGGAGATGCTTTTAGGGGTGGGTTCTTACGAGGTTATCTTGCGGGATTGAGCTTGAAGACTTGTGCAGAGATGGGCACGATTACTGCCGCAGCCTGCATCCAGGAAGATGGCACCCAAGTGCATCATTTCACCTGGGATGAATTTGTTAATGAATACAGAAAACACTTTGATGATCAGGGTGAACTGGATAAAATAGAGAAATAAAATAAATCGGAGTAATGAATGAAAAACTACAATATTAAAGATCTGAACCTGGCCGAAGGTGGCCGCCGGCGAATGGACTGGGCTTCACAAGAGATGCCAGTTTTAGCTATTTTAGAAGAACGTTTCAAAAAAGAACGTCCTTTTGAAGGTATACGAATGTCATGTTGTATGCATGTAACAACTGAGACGGCCAACCTGATGAGAACCATGCAGGCCGGTGGAGCGGACATCGTTTTGACCGCTTCCAACCCGCTTTCAACCCAGGATGACGTTGCGGCCGCTCTTGTTGCTCAGTATGAGATCCCGGTTTTCGCTATCAAGGGTGAAGACGATCAGACTTATTATCAAAACCTTCGTGCCGCGCTCGATCACAAACCCAATATTGTCATGGATGATGGCGCTGACCTGGTAGGGACAATCCACAAAGAACGTCGTGAGCTGATCGGAGATATTATTGGCGGAACAGAGGAGACCACCACAGGCGTTGTTCGTCTGCGGGCGATGGCTGCCGATAAGGTCTTGGGATTTCCCATGATGGCAGTTAACGATGCCATGACAAAACACTTTTTTGACAATCGCTATGGAACCGGTCAGTCAACCATTGACGGTATCATCCGGGCGACAAACGTACTCTTAGCCGGAAAAACCTTTGTTATTGCCGGGTACGGCTGGTGTGGACGCGGTCTGGCAATGCGTGCGCGGGGGATGGGTGCCAATGTGATCATCACCGAGATCGACCCGCTGGTTGCCCTGGAAGCAATCATGGACGGATTCAGAGTTATGCCCATGATGGAAGCCGCGCCAATCGGTGATATTTTCATCACAGTAACGGGCGACTTGAATGTGATCGACAAACATCACTTCGAAGCAATGAAGGATGGCGCTTTGGTAGGTAATTCAGGCCATTTCAATGTTGAGATCAACATCCCTTCACTGGCAGAAATGTCGGTTGGCAAACGGCTGGTTCGTCCTTTTGTGGAATCTTATGACTTGGCCGATGGACGCACGATTAATATCCTTGGCGAAGGTCGTTTGATTAATCTCGTTGCCGCCGAAGGGCATCCCGCCTCAGTGATGGATATGAGCTTTGCCAACCAGGCACTGAGCGCTGAATTCTTCCTGAAAAATAGGGACAATCTTGAAAACAAGGTTTACAACGTTCCGGAAGAAATCGACCGCGAAATTGCACGATTGAAACTAATTTCAATGGGTATTGAAATTGACGTCCTCACCGATGAGCAGGTTAAGTATTTGGGTTCCTGGGAAGAAGGCACATAAACCTGTGTTGTTTGATAATTTTAACAAATAACCCCTCTGTTTTTACTAAAGAGGGGTTTTATTTATTTTAATTTTTGAACGTGAGGTTGAACTATTTCGTCTCCGTTCAAGAGCAGAGGTGCAATCTGATTTTCAGGATAAAAAATCAGTTGTAGACCAGCCGGCCTTCTACGCTACGATTGATTGCCTGATGTCCACGCAAGTATTCTTCGACTACAGCTGCCATTGAGGTGGCTACAACTCTGGGTTTGGCATGAATTGAAAGCTCTTCGGCTGTGATTCCCAGATTTTTTTCACAATTACTGTAATGGTAATATTGCAATCCAATCTGGTAGGTTTGGTCAGGTTCAACAGGCTTCCCTTTAATTTCCAGGCTGACTAATCTGTCAAGATTCTCGTCATAAACAGCATTGACTCCATCGTTTACCTGGTAGCATTCACCTTCGCCATTACGATTGCTATTGCGCATAATGTGGCTAAAGATGCCGCGCAGTTGGGCGCCGTCAATTGTGTAGCGGGAAAAGTTGTCATCGTAAGGGAAAACCTGCTTGAGGTCTTTTAGCGTCACGACCGGGCCTAACTCATTCAAGCGAATCGAACCGCTGCCAATAAAAGCAACATCCAAATTTGCATTGTCGGCGAAGATGTCTGAAAATAAATTGCCGAGTTCTGTCTCAACTTCTCGCGATGGATGAGTGAGGGTTTTTGACATGCGACAAAGCAGCGTGTTGTATTTTGCATCTACGACCGATTTGTATGAGTCAATGAATTTGTGAAGCTCCTCATCAGGTTGGATGGCTCCACTGGTGATTGGCACAAGCTGCCACTCCCAGTCCACGATCGAGTTGGTATCGTCATCCACCAGCAAGTCGAAACGACCAATTTGGTTAGTGCCAACAGCAGCCTGTGCAATCAGGATGTCATTGACGATTTCTGGCTGGTCCATGTAACTGTGCGAGTGCGCTCCCAAAATCAAGTCTACACCCCATTCTGGTTTGAGAATTGCGGCCAGCTCCTTATCAGAGTCCAGTCCAATGTGGGTGAGGAGAACGGTCAGATCAATATCATCGTTTTTATAGGCATCGCAAATAATGCCAATTTCAGTTGCGGCATCTTCGAGCGAGATGAATGTGCCTATTTGGTCGTCCAGTTTGAGTGAATCGAGAACAGTTTCGGTCAAAATACCGATAAATAGGATGTCAAACCCGTCCACGTTCAGGATAAGGTAAGGCGACATCAGACGCTTATTATATTTTTTAATATAAAGGTTGGCGTTGACAATGGGAAAGTTGGCCATCTTTTCAAGGAAAAGCAGGTGGGGCAGGCCATAATCGAGCTCGTGATTGCCCAAAGTGACAACATCAGGGGCGAGATAGTTCATAATCTCAATTGTGCTAATGCCCTTGTATTCTGAATCGATGACCGAACCCTGGAGCATGTCACCCGAGATAGTGTAAATGACGTTCTTTTCTTCGCCGCGGACCTGATTGATGTACCCGCTAAGCAAGGAAAGCCCACCGATCAGTTCGCCCTTGCCTGAATCTACTTCTGCCAAAAAATCGCCATGCATATCATTGGAATGGAGAATAGTGAATCGCTTGGTGTTCATGTACAACCTCTTATTCTTATTGATAACAATTAAATTTTCAGTATTATAGGTGAACAGAGGGTCCTTAGCGAATTATTGTAATGGCTACATCTTTAATACAAAGACGATGGAGTGGAGTCAGTAGACCCTGAATGTCACACCTTTAGACGATGTTGCGCATTGCCAGACAACAGTCAATTTGAACTGAGTGGCAAGAATTATGCTCGGTAAGAATCATAGCGGTGGATTTTGTCAGCCTTTGATCAGCAATGACCCTGAGAATTAAAAAAAATAAGCCAGCATTTGCTGGCTTATTGATGTTAAAGTTTCTATTCTTCGTCTGCGGTATTGTCATCGTCTTCGCTGGGGTCGAATCCCTGAACAAGCTGTTCGGATTCTGCCAGACTTCGGATGGTGTCTTCAATCTCCTGACGGGTTTCCAGGTTTTGGCTGAGGAAGTTCTTGGAAGCTTCACGCCCTTGCCCAAGACGCTGTTCCTGGTAAGAGTAGAAAGAACCGCGTTTATCGATCACTTCGAGAGTGGTGGCCAGATCCAGAATGTCACCAGACTTTGAAATACCTTCGTTGTACATGATGTCGAATTCAGCCGTGCGGAATGGGGCAGAGACTTTGTTTTTGACCACGCGTACGCGAACCCGGTTGCCAACGATCTCCGCGCCAACCTTGATCGACTGTACCCGGCGGACATCGAGGCGAACCGAGGCATAGAATTTAAGCGCGTTCCCGCCCGTGGTTGTCTCAGGGTTGCCAAACATAACGCCGATCTTCTGACGCAGCTGGTTAGTGAATATAACCGCGGTTTTGGTCTGGCTGATTGCGCCAGAGAGTTTACGCATAGCCTGGGACATCAAACGTGCCTGGACGCCCATGGTTGCGTCGCCCATATCACCTTCGATTTCTGAGCGGGGAACCAGAGCAGCGACAGAGTCCACCACGACCAAATCGACCGCGCCGGAGCGAACCAGGGTTTCGGCGATTTCGAGCGCCTGTTCACCAGTATCAGGCTGAGAAATGAGCAGTTCATCGACTTTGACACCACAGCGGGCCGCGTAGGTAGGGTCGAGGGCGTGCTCCATGTCAATAAAGGCAGCGGTGCCGCCC
Source organism: Anaerolineaceae bacterium (assembly GCA_041655815.1). Taxonomy (GTDB): domain Bacteria; phylum Chloroflexota; class Anaerolineae; order Anaerolineales; family Anaerolineaceae; genus Mesolinea. Next base: position 1,562 of record JBBAES010000036.1, on the reverse strand, counting down.
ATTGCCTGGCATTCAGCCACAATGTGTTGACAAATTGTGGTCTTGCCAGAGGATTCGGGACCGTAAATTTCGGTGATGCGGGCTTTTGGAATCCCGCCAACTCCCAGTGCCATATCCAGCGAGAGTGATCCAGTGGGGATCGAAGCGACCTGCATGTGGGTTGCTTCGCCCAGGCGCATAATTGAGCCCTCTCCGTATTTTTTTATAATATCGTGTAAAGCGCGATCAAGTACAGCCTTTTTTGCTTCGTCCAGGTTTGCGGTGGTAGCGTCGAGCTTGGTGGTGGTCTTTTTCTTGGTTGCCATTGTTACTCCACTAATTAGTTTCTTTGAATCAAATATAGCACAATTGTTCGATACGTCAAGAGAAACATCGCCTAAATGATGCGACGGGCTTCAAGGTAAAAACGTTTGTCCTTGGCGTGTCCCATCGAGAAGGTTTTTCTCGGCAACGAGCCGTCCAGGATCACCGATTTAAAGAAGTTGTCTTTGGTGATTGGCGGAAGATAGAAACCCATGGTGCCCGGCTGCTGGCTTAATTTGTCCAGGACGTCATCGCCATGGACGTAATCAATCTCAGCATCCTTGTTCCTTTTCAGATAAGCGTCCAGGAAATCCTGCAGGCTTGCCACGGTAAGGTTTTGTTTGGGAGCGGTCAACTCGACCACCCGATAAGCAGCCTCGGTGATCATACCAAAGCGCTGCGTGCCCACTTTAGCACTCAAAACCGCCTCTTTCATTGCAGCGAAATTTTTGCAGGTGTTCACCTGATAATTGGGTTCGAAGTGTTTGGTAACCAGGTAGCCAAATCCCTCGCCAACGTTAAACATGACACGGTGGATAGGTTCAAAATTAAGTGAAGGATCATGCAGGTTGACCAGTTCAACCAATGCGTAGCGGGCAGAATGGTCCATGCCCACTTCTGGTTTCATTTCTTCCCAAATGCTTTTAGCCGTGGCAAGCGAGTGGTTTCCATCGCCAACAGCATAAAGCAGGGGATGAGTCTGGTCGACGCTGCCATAGCGCTGCTGGTATTTTTCGCTGTCGAGCAGACCGGCGATTCGGTCAATAATTGCATTCAAGGTGGACTTATCTTCAATGAAATGACCGGTGATGTGACCACTTCCTTCCATCAAATCGAAATCGTAAGCAAGTGGAAGGGTCGCTTTTTGGCCAAGTATTGGCTTGAGAACGGAAAATTCGGGGTCATCATAAAGAACAAGAATGTGGGGTACCTCCAGAGCCGCGCCCCTCCGTACTTGCATCCTCGGGGGGAGCCGATCCAGGATCGTGCCTTCGGTTGCGCGAATCAATGATTTGGCGGCTTTGTTAAAATCGTATGCTTCCAGATCCAAAGCGACAACCAATCCGGTCTGGATAGCATCGCCAACTGTTCTTTCAACCAGAACAAAGCCTTCGTGAGGCTCAAACATTCCGTTATCGAGGTATTCGTGCATTTTCGCTTGCGAAAACTCAATTCGTTCTGTCTTGTCTGGTTTGGTTAGCCAGGCTTCGGGCAAGATCAAATGGTAGGTGGATGGGGCCTCGCCGACGTTGGCTGAA
>JBBAES010000035.1:0-13882 GCA_041655815.1 Anaerolineaceae bacterium | reverse complement strand
CGAACTTCCTGTTGGCGGACATAAGATCGTGACTATTTTCTTCAGGATTTCAGACTGATATGGATCAGGCAGAGCGAACCCCCAGCTTGATGATCGGTAACATTCCGATTTATGGGCAACTGATCCTGGCGCCGATGGACGGCCTTTCTGATGCCAGTTTTCGCTGGATCACCCGCAGGTTGGGTTCGGCTTATTCAGTTTCCGAATTCGTCAACACTCTCGACTACGCCCATCAAAAAAGCTATGAAAAGAAACGACTTCTTTTCCGTGAGAAAGAGCGCCCCTTTGCGGTGCAATTGTTGGATAACGATGCTGTTCGAATGGCTGAATGTGCTGCCCGAATTGAAGAGGAATTCCACCCCGATATGATCGATATCAATATGGGCTGCTCGGCAAAAAGCGTTGCCGGAAGGGGAGCAGGCGTCGGTCTTATGGCTAACCCGGAGATGGTTCGCGATATGTTCCGGCTGGTCACCCAGGCAGTGAGTGTGCCCGTGACTGCCAAGATGCGCATGGGTCGTGACGAGACCAGCCTCAATTATATTGAGCTCTCAGAGCTGGCTGTCGAAAACGGAGCCAGTTTGGTCGCGCTGCACGGCCGAACACAAAAACGATCCTACAACAAGCCGGCCCGCTGGGGTCCAATCGCTGAATTAAAACGAAGACTGACTGTCCCCGTGGTTGGTAACGGGGATGTAAAAACCGTCGCCGACGCAAAAAGAATGCTTGAAGAGACAGGCTGTGACGCCGTCATGATTGGCAGAGCGGCTAAAGCCAACCCCTGGATTTTCAGCTGGCGCGACCGGCACGAGGTCTCGGTTCAAGAAGTTTATCAGGCAGCACGCTTTCAACTTGAGGATATGATACAGCTGCAACCGGAACGCGGAGTGATGCCCTTCCGCAAGTATCTTAAAACTTACCTGGAGCCCTACGAAATTCCACGAGAAGAGATGAAAAGCCTGCTTACAGCTCAAGACGCAGATACGCTCCTGGAAATGATAGACAAAACTTTTATTGACCTCGGCGCACAGGTAGACGCGCCTCAAATCATAGATTATCAAAGGATAAACGGGTGATAATATGGAAAATATTGACGTTATAGATATGGATATAGATCAAGTAGAGAGAAAACGTGCCATTAGGGCATGGACGATGTATGACTGGGCAAATTCCGCCTTTGCCACAACGATAATGGGGGTGGTTTTGCCGACTTATTTCGCCAGCTATATCGCCCTGGGCGATTCCGTTCCGATCTGGGGTAACGCGGTCGCCATCGGCAGTCTGATTGCCGCTCTGATCAGCCCCATTTTGGGGGCGATGGCAGACTTCAAAGCCCGCAAGAAACTGTTTATGGCCCTTTTCATTGCGCTGGGTGTCATCAGCACGGCTTTGCTCTGGTTTGTGGTCGAACCGGCAGACCAGACCTTGTGCATCATTCTTTATATTCTCGGAACAATAGGTTTCGCTGGTTCATTGGTTTTTTATGACAGTTTGCTGCCTCACGTTGCTACAGAAGATGAAATCGACCAGGTTTCTTCCCGAGGCTATGCCTTGGGATACATTGGTGGGGGGCTGCTCCTGCTGATCAACGTGATCATGATCTACTTCGGACCACGTTTCATGACAAACATGCTGGAAGATGAAGCAACCGCATTGATGATGCGTCTGAGCCTGGTCAGCGTCGCAGTTTGGTGGGCGGTGTTCTCAATCCCAATCTTCAGGCATGTCAAAGAACCTCCCGCTCGCGGCGTCAAATCAGAAATTGGTCAAGGTGTTCTCAAAGTCAGTTTTCAACGCCTGGGGAATTCATTTAAGAGCATACGGCAATTTAAGGATCTATTCCTTTTCCTGGTAACTTTCTTTGTTTATGCCAATGGTATCGGGACCATCATAACCATGGCAGCCGCCTATGCCTCAGATCTCGATTTTGGCATTCTGACTATTCTAGGCACCTTCCTGATGGTGCAGTTCGTGGCTGCTCCTTTCTCGATCCTGTTCGGTAACCTGGGCAAAAAACTGGGCAACAAGAAAGCTATCAGCCTGGCATTGCTTATTTACACATTTATCGCGATTTTTGGCTTCTTCATCAAGGAAGAATGGCACATGTTCGCGCTGGGCTTTGGGGTTGCGATGGTACAGGGCGGCAGTCAGGCTCTGAGCCGCTCGTTGATAGGTAAGATGATGCCTAAGAGTAAGAGTGCTGAATTTTACGGCTTTTTTAGCGTCTCTGAGAAGTTTAACACCGTTGTCGGCCCCGCATTGATGGCATTTATCACGTTGCAAACTGGCGACCCGCGAATCGGGATCGTCTCACTGGTCGTCTTTTTCATTGCCGGCATCGTTATGCTCCGCTTCGTCAATGTGGAGCGCGGCATAGCCCAGGCTGAAGCAGTCGACGCCCAGATGGTAGAGTTGTAGAGTTTAGTTCAACTATATGGGAGGAGGAACTTCCTCCCAAAAAGCCCCTTAAATGGCTTTCTGGGGCTGGCTAATCATGCAGAGAGAATGGGTAAAGAGAAGAGCGCCTTCCCGATGTTCTATTCTTCCCCGGCTTTGATTATCCCGCTCAACATTTTTCAAAAACTACTATAATCTTGCTTGCACGCCTATAATAAACACAGAAAAGGATGAGAAGATGAAGAGGTTTCGTGTCGCAGTATTGGCAAATTTAAAAACAAACGCGCCAGTTTTTGAAGGAATGAGCGATGATCAATGGGATGACCTTGACTCCGAATCAACCGTAGTTTCACTGGTGAACGCCATTAAGGAAGGCGGACACGATGCTGAATTTCTGGAAGCCGATGAGAGCATCATCGACACCGTTCGCCAATTTAAGCCCGATATCTGCTTCAATATTGCTGAAAGTCATTTTGGCGATTCGCGTGAGGCTCAGATCCCGGCCATTCTTGAAAAAATTCAAATTCCATATACCGGTTCCAAAATTTTGACGCTGGCGCTGACCCTGGATAAACCCATGACCAAACGCGTTTTGGCCTGGCACAATCTGCCCACGCCCGAATTTCAGAGTTTTGAACGTGTGGACGAACCTCTGGAAGAAGGCATGGAGTTTCCTCTCTTCATAAAACCCAGCCGGGAAGGCACCGGGATGGGTATCAGCTATCAATCAATTCTGCACAATGAAGGAGAGTTGCGCATCCAGCTTGATTACATCCTGAAGAAATATAAGCAGAGCGCCCTGGTAGAACGCTACATCGAAGGCCGTGAGGTCACGGTCGGGTTGGTCGGCAACCTGATCGGTCCGGTCGCGCGGCGTATACCTAAGGATGAAAACGCGCACCGTATCCAGGCTGGGCTGCATTTCTTACCTACCATGGAAGTCAACCTGGAACCCTGGATTGAAGCAGGTGGCGTTTACGGCAACGAATTGAAAACAGCCCACGCGGCCGACCTGGAATACCTTTGCCCTGCTCCTCTGGATGATGACCAGATCGATGAGTTGAATTGGTTGGCCGCAGCAGTTTTCCGGGTGACAGGCGCGCTGGACGTTTCCCGAATCGATTTTCGCCTTGACGTTCACGATAATTTCAAGCCCTATATCCTGGAGATTAACCCACTGCCGGGTTTGATGCCAAAACTTTCTGATATCGTCATCGAAGCAGAAGCGGATGGCATTGGTCATACAGAATTAGTCAATATGATCTTAAACACCGCATTGCATCGTTATGGTTTAATTTAATCAGATTATGGCTGTGACACTGCGACTACTCACTATGGCTGACTATCCCGGATTGTTCGCTCTCTGGAATAGCCTGCCGGGTTTTAACCGGGGACTGCGCAGCATTGATGACAGCGAAACTGGAATTGCAAAATTCCTGCAGCGCAATCCGACCACCTGTTTTGTTGCTGAATTGGAGGGACAAATTGTCGGTGGGATTTTAGCCGGGCATGATGGCCGGCGAGGTTACATTTACCACGCAATTGTTCATCCAACCCTCCAAAGGCAAGGTATCGGCAAGCTCCTGGCAGATAGCGTCTGCGAAGCCTTGAAAGCTGAGGGCATTACCAGAGCTGGAATGTTAGTTTTTGCGACCAACCGGCAGGGCAACGCGTTCTGGGAACGCCAGGGATGGCAAACCCGCCCTGACCTGACCTATCGCAATAAAACGCTCAACGAGAACAACACCTGAGATGGTTCCAACCTTGCGTGCGGCCCGGAAAGAAGACATCCCCCTGCTGATTCAATCGCGGCTGGATTTCTTTGGCGCCCTGGGCTATATCATCGAGCCCAAAGACGAGCTACAGGCTGCTCAACAAATCGAAGTTTTCCTTTCCAATCATCTTGACCGCGATATCTTTGCATGGATGGCACTGGAAGAAGAGTCTTTCATGGCAGCCGGTTTTTTGCATGTGATTGAGGCGATGTGGCAACCCATGGCGCCCAGTGGACGTTATGGTCGCATCATCAATATCCTCACCCTGCCTCCTTACCGCCATCAGGGTTTGGCCCGTGCGATCATGCAGGAACTGCTCCGTAAGGCACGTGAACTGAACCTGGATTACATCGATTTGGATGCCAGCCCTGAAGGTCAGCCACTTTACGAAAGCCTGGGCTTTACCTTGACCCAGGCCATACACCCTCCGATGAGACTCCATCTCAAATAGCATAAATTCCGCACTACAACTGGCACGGTTCCTGTCTCTGTCAAGGCTGTCAGATCCATGTCTGCACTTCAAAACGCCCGATCAGCAATTGCGCTCACTGCCCCCAATACCCCTGCCTGTTGATCAAGCGCTTTGTCGCAACTGAAACAGACGCGAGAACGCAACTGGAGTTGGAGAGAGCAAAGATCAGCCTCAGCGTTTGAAACCAACATTAGATCAAAGTAAACCGAATTCATGTGGAGCTCAGTTACAATTCTGTCCATGACGCCTGAACGACTTTACGTCGACCTCGAGATCCTGCAGCCAAGTCAACTCTACATTTCAGCGCCTCGTCTGAAGCAAATCCTGGCCTGGCTTGAGAGCCAGGACATGATGAAGATTGACCCCTTGCCGGTCAAACTCCTTAACCGCCGCCTGGTTTTAACTGATGGTCACCATCGTGCGTTGGCAATGCAGCTGCTCGGCTTATCCCAGGCTGCAATCGCGATGGATGAGGATGATCTCGATTGGGAAGCCTACCAGGTTTGCGTGGACTGGTGTGTGGCGGAAAGAATAATCTCAGTGAAAGACCTCGAGAAGAGAATTGTCAGCGAAGAGGACTTCAAGCTGCTTTGGAATGCCCGCTGCGACGAATTACACAAGCAACTGGAGGATAAAGGATGCGGATCGGATTAATCGCCGAACGATACATTGATGGTGATCTGGATTTCAACTTTTCCTGATTCTTGTTTAAAATAAAAAGGGTGAGGCCTAAACCTCACCCTTTCTAAATGCTAAAAACTATCTACGGGAAGAGCGATCTCCACCCGAGCGACGGTCACCACTGGAGCGACGGTCTCCGCCCGAACGGCGATCACCACCACTTCGGTCTGAACTGCGTCTTCCACCGGATGACTTCTTGCGGTTAGCGTTATCGTGCTCGCGCGCTTCTTCAGCAGTCCAACCTTCAAGGAGTGCCTGGCGCGAGAGCCTGATTTTGCCATCTGGAGAAATATCAGTCACCATAACGGTCAATTCGTCACCGACGTTGACAACATCTTCGACTTTTTCAATCCGTTCTGATGCCAGTTGAGAGATATGAACTAATCCATCAAGTCCGGGCAAAATTTCGATGAAAGCACCGAAATCGGTCACACGAACGCATTTCCCTGTGTAGATCTTGCCGATCTCGGCTGTTTCAATAAGGGCCAGAATGCGGTCGCGGGCTTCTTCAAAGCCAACACCGTCAACAGATGCGATGAACACGATGCCATCGTCGTCAATATCAATTTTTGTATTGGTTTCTTCCTGTAAAGCGCGGATATTCTTTCCACCCGGTCCGATGATCGCTCCGATTTTGTCAATAGGAACTTTGATCGATTCAATCCGGGGGACAAATGACTTCAGGTTGGGACGCGGGGCGTCAATCACCTCGAGCATCTTATCCAGGATGAAGAAACGACCGTCCTGGGCTCGTTGAAGTGCCTCTGCCATGATCTCCGCAGTGATACCGGAAATTTTCATGTCCATTTGCAGCGCGGTAATACCGTTGCGGGTACCGGCAACTTTAAAGTCCATGTCGCCGAGGTGATCTTCAGTACCGAGGATATCAGTCAGGATGGCATATCTGTCACCTTCCTTGACCAGCCCCATGGCCACACCCGAAACGGGAGCGGTGATAGGGACGCCGGCATCCATCAGTGCTAAAGTTGAAGCACATACTGATGCCATAGACGAGGAGCCATTGGAAGCCATCACTTCAGAGACCAGGCGGATGGTGTATGGGAATTCTTTCTCATCCGGTATCAGCGGCAGTAAAGCTCGTTCTGCCAGAGCACCATGACCGATTTCCCGGCGGCTCTGACCGCCAACCCGGCGGGTTTCACCGGTGGAGAAGGGCGGGAAGTTGTAGTGATGAATGTATCGTTTGTGGTCCATGCCACCGAGGTTATCCAGTTCCTGAGCTTCCTTGGGGGTGCCAAGTGTTGCAAAGGTCAAAACCTGGGTTTCACCACGGGTGAAAAGGGCAGAACCATGTGCACGCGGGGCGACATCTACTTCGGAGTAGATTTCACGCACTTCGTATACTTTGCGATTATCAGGGCGCATACCTTCGTTGAGGATTCGCCTGCGGATAATCATTCTTTCAGCCTCAGAGAAGGCTTCGCCAAGCTTGGTTTTACGTTCCAGGGTCAGCTCTTCTTGCTGAGCCATCTCTTCCAGGAAGGTCGCTTTCAGCTCATCCATACCGCCATACAGGTTTTCCTTAGAATAAGGTTTGTCAAGCAGTGCGGTTATGCGGTCAGCCATGCGTTCATTCGCCATGGTAACCAGTTCATTATCGAGGGTTTCCCGTACGACTTCACGTTTTGGTTTGCCGATTTCGGCCGCCATGCGTTCCTGAATTTCAATAATTGGTTTGATGGATTCGTGCGCCAGTTGCAGTGCTTCGACCATCAGAATCTCAGTCACCTCGTCGGCACCAGCTTCAACCATCAAGATGGCGTCTTTGGTACCGGCAACACGCAAATCAAGGCTGGATTCTTCCATCTCTTGAATTGTGGGGTTTACCACCAGTTTTCCATCGACATAACCAATGCGAACAGCGCCAACAGGGCCGTTAAAGGGGATGTCAGAGATCATCAGTGCCGCTGAGGCTGCGTTGATCGCGAGCATATCAAGCGGGTTTTCATCGTCAGCGGAGAACGATAACAGGATCACCTGTACTTCGTTCCGCATCCCATCGGGGAATAGGGGGCGCAGGGGGCGATCAGTCAGGCGAGCCACCAGGGTGGCGTCGGTTGACGGTCGGCCTTCGCGACGGAAGAAAGATCCGGGGATTTTGCCGCCGGCATACATCCGCTCTTCGTAAGAGACGGTTAAGGGGAAGAAGTCGATGCCATCGCGGATCTCGCCCAGAGTGGCAGCAGCAAACATCATGCTGTCGCCCTGGCGCAGAATCACGGAACCGCCAGCCAATCGGGCTACGCGGCCGGTTTCAAAGGTGACTTCTTTGTTTCCAAGTGTTGTGGAATAATACTTTGCTTCAGGTTTCATTTTGTCCTTTCACCTGTTGCCAGATCAGGGACTGAAAACCGGCGATCAGAGTTGATCAGCGCTTTTCAATACCCGTCTGGCTATTGTTAATATCCGCAGCCGACCTTCCCACCAGTTTTACTGGCGGAAAGATCGCAGCGGGTCAATACGACTATTCTGAAATTATCTTCGGCGGATACTCAATGCCTCGGTGATTGTCATGAAACGTTCGTAGTCTTTCTGGCGTAAATATGCCAAGAGACGACGGCGCTGACCGACCAACCGAAGCAGACCCCGGCGGGAACTTTCATCGTGCTTGTTCGCACGCAAGTGATCAGTCAATTGAGCTATTCTTGTGGAAAGCAACGCAATCTGAACTTCGGGGGACCCAGTGTCACCCGATTTTGTTGCGTATTGATTGATAATCTCAGTTTTTTCATCTTTTGTTAAAGCCATGACGTGTGCTCCTAAATATTTTTTTGCAGGTCTCCTTGATTGCAGCCTGAACTTCAGACCGCGCACCGGACCAGTCATTGAAAAGAATTATAACACGCTCCCGTTGGGACGCAAGGAAACTGTATTGCAATCACAGCCTATCTGGTTTATCTCATATCCGTAAAACCAACCGTTTAGAGCTGAAAGAAATGTTACAATATTGACGCACTTGAGCCCCACTCTCACCTCACAGGGGCTAAAAAATAAACAAGGAGATTGAATGACCGAGGAAAACCCCCGCATTGATAAACTGAAGGCTTTGCGTGCCGAATCCAAACTGGGTGGCGGGCAAGACCGCATCGACAAACAACATGCTAAAGGCAGCCTGACTGCCCGTGAACGCATCGACCTGCTGCTCGATAAGAGCAGCTTCCGTGAAATTGGAGCCATGGCAGTCGCGCCGAACGACCCCGACGGTAAGTCAGCTCTGGGCGATGGCGTGGTCACCGGCTACGGCCAGGTAGACGGACGCACAGTCTATGTCTACGCGCAGGATTTTACCGTCCAGGGCGGCGCGCTCGGCCAGATGCACGCCCAGAAAATTTGCCGCGTGATGGACCTGGCAGCTCAAACCGGTTCTCCCATCATTGGCATGATCGATTCCGGCGGCGCTCGCATCCAGGAAGGCGTCTATAGCCTGGGAGGCTACGCTGAGATCTTCCGCCGAAACGCCATTTACTCCGGTGTGGTCCCCCAAATCAGCCTGATTTTGGGACCTTGCGCTGGTGGAGCTTCTTACTCCCCCGCTGTGACCGACCTGATTGTCATGGTGCGCAAACAATCCTATATGTTCTTGACCGGTCCTGCCGTGATCAAGACCGTGACGGGTGAGGATGTCGATTTCGAAACACTTGGTGGAGCCGATGTACACCTGACCACCAGCGGCACCTGCCATTTAGTTGGTGACAACGAACAAGAAGCCATCGCACTGGCTCGCCGCGCGCTTTCGTATCTGCCTTCCAACAACGTCGAACAACCCCCGATGGCTGAAACAGCTGACCCACCTAACCGCCGTTCTGAGATGTTGAACAAGCTTGTCCCTGAAGATCCGAACCAACCATACAGCATGCAAGACGCCATCAACGCAATCATGGATCAGGGCTCTTTCATCGAAATCCAGGCAGGGTATGCTCCTAACGCCATCGTCGGACTGGCACGCCTGGCGGGGCGACCGGTTGGTGTGGTCTCGCAGGAACCTGCCATGATGGCAGGTGTGATGGATATCAACTCGGCCGATAAAATCAGCCGGCTGGTGCGCATGTGCGATGCCTTCAATTTGCCAGTGGTTACCTTTATCGATTCACCTGGCTTTTTGCCCGGTGTTCTACAGGAACATGGCGGCGTGATCCGACATGGCGCCAAGGTGCTGTACGCATACGCGGAGGCAACCGTGCCTAAGGTCAGCCTGGTCACACGCAAGGCTTATGGCGGCGCGTACGTGGTTATGAGCAGCAAATATCTGGGCACAGACATCACCTATGCCTGGCCCTCAGCTGAAATTGCAGTGATGGGTGCTGAAGGCGCCGCCAATATTCTCTATGGCCGCCAGATCAAAGCCGCCGACGACCCCCAGGCGGAACGTGAACGCCTTACCCAACAATACAAGGAAGATTACCTCAACCCCTATGTGGCCGCCAAGGCTGGCTATATCGATGAGGTCATCGAACCGGCAGAGACACGCCAAAAACTCATTGAAGCCCTCCAGGCGCTTGAGAACAAGGTCGAGGTGAATCCTGGCCGCAAGCACGGCAACATGCCGGTATAGGTAGTGATGATGACAACTTTTAATCAAGGTTTGCTGATCACCGCGATTGGCATGGGTCTGGTATTTTTGATGATTCTGGCCCTCTGGGGCATAATGGCGCTGTTGGTCAAGCTGACCAACAAGCCAGAGGCTAAAGCGGAAGAACCCATTACAGAAACTGGCCCCATTGGGCGCGAAGAGGCACCGGCTCGCGACCTCAACGGCGAACTGGCTGCCGCAATTGCGGTGGCATATGCGTTGGAATCCCAAGCTACGACATTTGTATTCCAACCAGGTTCAGGGAAAAGCTCTGAAAATGCCTGGTTGAACGCTGGCCGAACCCAACAACTTTACTCCAAAACCATCAGAGGACGGAACCGATGAAAGTTAATCTCAACATTGAAGGCAAACAATATCAGGTGAAAATTGATGATCTGAACACAAGGCCGATCATCGCTGAGGTGAATGGGCAAGCTTATGAAGTCTGGCCTGAAGATGAGCAAGCGCCCATTCCTGTAGCGCAAAGCAGCGCTCCGACAACAGCGATCACCCTGCCACCTGCGCCAGCGACTGCAGCTGTGGGCAGTCTGACGCTTACCTCACCCCTGCCAGGTGTGATTATCTCGGTCGAGGTAAAAGAGGGTCAGGCAGTGACCAAAGGGCAGGAGCTTTATGTGCTGGAAGCGATGAAGATGAAAAATTCCATCAAGACTGACCGCGATGGCAAAATTGCTTCCATCCACGTGAATGCTGGTGATCAGGTGAGGCATAATCAGCCAATCATGACTTTCGAAGGGTAGGAGGAGGTTAATGGATTACACTCAACTGCTACAAGAATTAGGCAAGGGCTTCGCAGGTTTTACCTGGGGAAATGCAGTCATGTTATTGGTCGGGCTGGTGTTGATCTACCTCGCGATTTGGAAAGAGTATGAGCCTGTCTTGCTTCTGCCAATCGGTTTCGGATGCTTGTTGGCGAACCTGGGTATGTCAAACCAGGTGGGCTTTATGAAAGTTATCTACGATGCTGGTATCAAAACAGAGCTTTTCCCCCTGTTGATTTTCGTAGGTGTCGGCGCAATGATCGACTTCAGTCCATTGCTCTCGCAGCCCAGTCTGGTTTTGCTGGGTGCCGCAGGGCAATTCGGAATTTATTTCACCCTTTTACTGGCGATTTTGCTCGGTTTCCCGCTAAACGAAGCCGCAGCAATCGGCAGCATTGGCGCCATCGACGGCCCAACCGCCATTTTTGTCGGTGAAAGGCTTGCGCCCAACCTCATCGCGCCCATTGCGGTGGCAGCCTATTCTTACATGAGCCTGATCCCGATCATCCAACCACCCATCATGAAGTTGATGACCACGCGCAAAGAACGTCTGATTCGCATGGAATACTCCCCTAAACCGGTTTCGCGTCTGACCCTGGTTCTTTTCCCGATTTTGGTAACGTTGCTGGTCGCCCTGGTTGCGCCGGACGCGGCCCCATTGATGGCTGCTCTGATGCTTGGTACCCTGCTGCGGGAGGCGCTGGTTGTTGACCGGTTGAGCAAAACGGTACAAAATGAACTCATCAATATCGCCACCCTTTTCCTGGGTTTGGCGATTGGCTCGACCATGACCGCCCAGAGCTTCCTAAACCTGGATACGCTCATGATCCTGACCTTAGGCTTGCTGGCCTTCGTGATTGATACCATAGCTGGTTTGCTCTTCGGCAAACTGATGGCTGTGGTCACTAAGGGTAAGGTTAACCCCCTTATCGGAGCCTGCGGCATCTCCGCCTTCCCGATGGCAGGGCGTCTTTCGGCCAAGATGGCGCTGGAGGAAGACCCCACCAACTTCATCCTCATGCACGCCATGGGTTCCAACACAGCTGGTCAACTCGGCAGCGTAATTGCAGGTGGGGTGCTGTTGGCGCTGGTTCTTGGGGTCGGCGGTTAGTGCTTCACCCTTCATCCAAAACCGCCTGCTCGAGCAGGCGGTTTTTATTGTCTTACCGGTTAATCATCCGTTCTATGCCCGCAGGTCTATTCATACCTCAGCGCGTCGACGGGTTCGAGGCTGGCAGCGTGTCTGGCAGGGTACCAACCAAAGAACACGCCGACCAGGGTGGAGAAAACTGTCGCCAACAATATCGCCTCCAACTGCACAACCGGTATCAGTGGGGTCCCGGTGTTTTTGGCAATGTTACCGACAACCAAAGCCAGTAACCAGCCAAAGATAATCCCAAAGATGCCCCCGATCAGGCTGAGCAATGCAGATTCAGACAGAAACTGGAGCATGATATCCGCTTTTCTGGCGCCGAGTGCTTTTCGCAAGCCAATCTCATTGGTCCGTTCGGTCACTGTCACGAGCATGATGTTCATGATTCCGATTCCGCCGACCAATAGTGAAATTCCGGCAACCCCAGCCAGGAAAATAGTCAGAATACTCGTGATCGAGTTGGCAATATCCAGGATGTCTTCCTGGTTTGTCAGGGTGAAATCATTCTGCTGTCGTGGCGTCAACCGGTGGGTTTCCCGCAGAACGCGTTGGGCTTCTTCAATGGCCAGGTTGATCGACTGCGAGTCTTGCGCCTGGATTATGATGTAATTTACAGAATCAGGTATAGTCTGACGAATCACCCGGTATTGTATGGTGGTAATTGGCATATAAGCCTGCATGTCAGGGTTATTAAACTGGTTTCCGCCAACGGCTTTGGTCACACCGATTACACGGTAGGGGAAGTTGTTGATCCGAACCATACTGCCCACCACGCCAGTGCTGCGCCCGAACAGTTCTTCCGCCAGATCAGGCCCAACCACAATCACAGCGGCGCGACTGTCAACATCCGAAGGTTTGATGTAACTTCCCTCATCGATTTCTACTCCGGTAATTTCAGCATAATCTGAATAACTGCCAAAAACCATGGATTGCAGGCTAATATCGCCTAACGAAAAAGTGGTCTGCCCTGTTAGAACCGGTGTTGCCCGTAAAATATGAGGGGCACGCGAACGGTTCGAGAGCGCTTCCGCGTCTGTAAGCGTAAGTGGTTTCGGATTGGTAACATCGTCTTGATTGCTTCTCATCACGTAAATGGAATTGGTACCAATGGATTCAATTTGACCCAAAATGCTCTCCGATGCGCCTTCACCGATTGCCAACAAGCCAATCACCGCGCCAACCCCGATCACAATACCCAAAACCGTCAGGAACGAACGCATTTTATTGGAAAATACACTGGTAAGTGCTTCTTTAAGAACTCTTAAAATCGGCATCAGCTCACCTCCTCATCGACAACTTTGCCATCGAACAAGTGAATTATCCTCTGAGCCTGACTGGCAATCCCCTGGTCGTGGGTAACGACCACAATTGTGGTCTGTTTTTCGCGATGCAACTTAAGCAGCAGATCCATGACCTCCTGACCCGAGACCGAGTCCAGGTTGCCGGTCGGCTCGTCTGCAAGCACGATGGCGGGGTTATTTACCAGAGCACGAGCAACCGCAACGCGCTGTTGCTGTCCTCCAGAGAGTTCATTAGGTTTGTGATCCATTCTGTCGCCCAGACCAACCAGCCTGAGCATGGCTTTAGATCGCTCGGTCATATCGGTAGGGTCATCGCTGTAGCGTAATGGCAATTCAACATTCTCAATCGCACTCGCACGCGCAAGCAGGTTGTACTTTTGAAAGATGAAACCGATTTTCCTGTTCCGCACAATGGCGAGTTCATCATCAACCAGGTCAGAAACCAATTCGCCGTCCAGGTAATACTCGCCATCGCTGGGAGAATCCAGACATCCGATCATATTCATCAAAGTCGATTTTCCTGAGCCACTTTGACCCATAATCGCAACCATCTCACCTGGGTAAATATCCAGATCAATGCCTCTGAGCGCGTGAACGCTGATCACACCAAGCTTATATACCTTGGTGAGATCGCGAACTTTTATCACAGGGTCATGCTTGTTTTCAGTCACGGAAAGGATTCCCTTGCCCCATCCCGAAATTCGCGAGAATATCGAGAGGTGGATTTTCA
>JBBAES010000034.1:0-14384 GCA_041655815.1 Anaerolineaceae bacterium | reverse complement strand
TTACCTCGTAATTCAAGGTGATCTAAACGTCGGTGAGATCCAGGCCTTTATTCAATACCTGCGCTCGTTCCAAGACCCACTGATGCAGATTGCAAACATTACCAACATCCTTCAGCAAACCGCCGCGGCTTCTGAACGCGTGTTTGAATTCCTGGATGAAACAGAAGAACCTGCGGAAATCGAAAAATCTGTTACTTTGGACCCGGTCAAAGGTGCGGTGGAATTTAGGAATGTGCGCTTTGGTTATGACCCAAATAACCCAGTTATAAATGACTTTTCGCTCAAGGTCGAACCCGGTCAACAAATCGCTATTGTGGGTCCCACCGGTGCCGGTAAAACCACCTTAGTAAAGTTATTGATGCGCTTTTATGATGTCGACAGCGGCGAGATCCTGGTCGATGGGGTCAACATCGATCAATTTACCCGAGCTGATCTGCGCAGCAAATTCGCCATGGTGTTGCAGGATACCTGGTTGTTTAATGGCACGATCAAAGAGAATATCCGATATGGTCGTCAGGATGCAACAGACGAAGAGGTCGTTCGCGCGGCTGATCTGGCTTATGCAGATCACTTCACGCGCACGCTCCCTGATGGTTATGACATGGTGCTCAACGAAGAAGGTACAAACGTCTCTTCCGGTCAAAAGCAGCTGCTGACGATTGCGCGCGCCGTGCTTGCAGACCCGGCCATCCTCATTCTGGATGAGGCTACCAGCTCGGTCGACACCCGTACTGAAGTCCTGATCCAGAAAGCCATGGACAAGTTGATGAAGGGCAGAACTTCTTTTGTGATCGCTCACCGCTTATCCACCATCCGCAACGCGGACCGGATTTTGGTCTTGCGCGATGGGGATATCGTTGAACAGGGAACCCACGATAGCCTGCTGGAGGCTGACGGCTTCTACGCTGAATTGTATAACAGTCAGTTCGCCAACCAGGTAGCTTAGATTGATTTGCGGGGTGAATTTCGTTCGGATGGGTCTTGTCCTTCGTAAGGATGGGGCTTGTATTCATTCAGCGTGCGGATGGGGCTTGCTCCATCCGCAATCAAACATAAAATGACCTGTCGTAAGGATGGGGCTTGTATTCATTCAGCGTACGGATGGGGCTTGCTCCATCCGCAAACATAAAACGGACGTTGTAAGGATGGGGCTTGTCTCCATCCACAATCAAACATAAAATGACACCTCGTACGGATGGGGCTTGTATTCATTCAGCGTACGGATGGGGCTTGCTCCATCCGCAAACATAAAACGGACGTTGTAAGGATGGGGCTTGCTCCATCCACAATCAAACATAAAATGACCCGTCGTACGGATGTGGCTTGTCTCCATTCAGCGTACGGATGGGGCTTGCTCCATCCGCAAACATAAAACGGTCGTTGTAAGGATGGGGCTTGCTCCATCCGACATCAAACAAAACATGTCCTTCGCACTGATGGGGCTTGCCCCATCAGTGCAGAACTGTCTACGAACCTGCCAGCTCTAACTCTTCTTCGACAATCCTGATGCCGCTGCTGGCCCCAATGCGCGTGGCACCCGCCTCAACCATGCGGATCGCGTCGGCATAGCTGCGAATCCCGCCCGAAGACTTGACACCCATCTCATCACCAACAACATCGCGCATCAGCGCCACATCTTCAACGTTCGCGCCACCGGTCGAAAATCCAGTGGAGGTCTTCACGAAATCAGCTTCGGCTTCCTTGGCTATCAAACAGGCAGTTACCTTTTCGTCGTCCGTCAACAAACAGGTCTCGATGATCACCTTAACCAGCGCCTGGCGCTTCTGGGCCTCGATTACCACCTCACGGATATCCCGTGCCACAGCAACAAGGTTGCCGGATTTCAATTCTCCCACGTTCATCACCATGTCGATTTCGACTGCGCCATCTTTAATCGCCCGTTTCGCCTCACTTACTTTTGCCTTCGTAGACACAGCGCCTAAAGGAAAACCGATTGTGGCCGCTATTTTGACCGGACTGCCAGCGAGCATTTTCTTGCATTGTTTAACCCAGTAGCTGTTCACACAAACGGCACCAAACCCGTATTCCAGGGCTTCACGGCAAAGCTGGTCGATCTGACTTGCTGTCGCTTCTGGCTTGAGAAGTGTATGATCGATCATTCCAGCGAGCTTACTCACTTCCCACGGCTGAGTCGCACTGGATTCAGCCAAAACCCTCACAATCCGTCCTTTTTTGTCAAATACAGTGGTTACCTGTTGATCTTTATAGGTCGATACCCGTTCGTATGTTTGGGGGGCATTATCATTTTCAGTCATTTTTTCTCCTTTTTTCGGCGCAATTTGATTTTAGATTAGTCTCTAAGGCGGTAAGAGCATTATACCTAAAGGCCAATATGTATTATTATTAGGTTAATGTAATAGCAAACCAATTGCCATCCTAACGAGAGATTAATCATAACGAATCAAGTATGAAAAGTCCAGATTTCCGTCCAGTCAGCGCGGTCGCGCATCCGAATATCGCCTTCATTAAGTATTGGGGCAATCGTGATGAGCAACTGCGTTTGCCCTGCAACAGTTCCCTCTCTATGAATCTTTCCGGGCTTGAAACGCGTACCACCGTTCGCTTTGACCCTGACCTGCAAGAAGACGCTTTTTCTCTCTCCGGAAGCCAAATTTCCGGCCCGGCCCTTAACAGGGTTGCTCAATTCCTCGACCACGTTCGTTCCTTCGCAAATTCAGATATCTACGCGCAAGTTGAGAGTGAGAACAATTTTCCAGCAGGCGCGGGCATTGCTTCTTCCGCATCCGCCTTCGCCGCCCTGGCCATGGCTGCCAGCCACGCGCTGGGGTTAAATCTAAACGAGGCCCAGCTCTCCCGCTTGGCGCGGCGAGGGTCGGGCTCTGCCTCTCGCTCGATTCCAGACGGATTCGTGGAGTGGCAAGCCGGTAGCAGCGATGCTGACTCCTACGCCCGGTCGATTGCCCCTGCCAACCATTGGGATTTAGTTGATTTAATCTGTGTCGTCGACACTGGCCACAAAAAAGTCGGTTCGACCGGTGGGCATGCTTTGGCCGCAAGCTCCCCTATTCAAGCTCTGCGCCTTGCTCACCTGCAGGAAAGGCTGGACCTCTGCCGAAAGTCGATTCTAGAAAAAGATTTTGATAGCTTTGCCCAAGTCGTGGAAGAAGATTCACATCTGATGCACGCGGTCATGCGCACCAGCCATCCTCCCCTGCGATATTGGCTGCCCGAGACGGAAGTCATCCTTTGGCAGGTGAACGAGTGGCGCAGACAGGGAATTCCGGTCTGCAGCACGGTCGATGCCGGCCCTAACGTGCACGTATTGGTCTTAGATGCATACGCAGCCATCGTAGAAGCAAGATTAGCGGCGCTGCCCGGTGTTCAAAAGATATTCAAAGCCAGCCCTGGACCCGGTGCCCGCCTGTGTTGACCGGCTTCACCAAATCTTAGTATTTTTTGATTTTAGAGTCTCGTCCAGCCCTCTCAGCCCATTGGAGATCTCTCCCAGATCACCTCTCAACTTCGCAATCTGTTTGACCTGTTCGCTCAGCTGGTTTAGCCGGAACGGGACGTCTTCCGCAGCGTGAATCAGATTCCCCAGGCTACTGTTTTGCTCCTGAATCAACCTCTCAAGAGCAGCAAATTTCCCTTCCTGACTTGTCAGCAGGCCAGGGATCTGATCAGCCTTGTCTGTGACACGATTTAACTCCACCGAAATATCCTCGACCGCATGGGTCAAATCGCTCAGGCTGCTGATATGCGTTTCGAGAATGCCGTGAAAAACATTTAAGTCCAGGATGTAATCGAATTTTCTGAGGGTATCTCTTATCCCGCCGGTATACATGACAGTCACCCGATATTGACGGGGAAGCTCATCTGTAGAAAGACGGTTTTCCAGGTGGTCGATCGATGTTCTCAACTCGTAGCCGGGTGGAATGACCGGAATGGGTTTATGGATCATTGCCAGGTCTTCGATCGCGTAATTCTTCAGCGAAGTCTGCAGAGGCGGATCAAAGTGAACAGTTACATCATAAGCCACGGATTTCCCTGTGTTTCGGATGACCAGATCAAAAATCGGTGAATCAGTCAGGGCATCGAAATAGACCACGATATACGGAGCAAAATTGAGATCGCGGTCTTCAATCATTTCAGTGATGCTTTTTTCCATGGCGGCAGCTGATTTTTTGGTCTCACTCGCCATTTGGGCTGTCTTAAATACGTACAATACCAGCGCGACCAGGCTGGCAATCTGGACAATCAGTAAAATGGTTTCTCTCAGGCTATCGGCCATAGCAACTCCCGTAAAATCGATGTTTACTTCTTAGTTTTCTTTGGTAAAGGCAGTTCTTTCCAGGTTTCCTTCAAGACCTGGCAGACTAAATCCTGGTCGTCCAGGCTCTCGAATACAAAGGAGAGTTTAGCGCCAGGATAGGCGTTGCCTACCAGCGCGTCTTCACCCAGGAGTCTCGCGCCTGCCGCTGTTTTCTTGATGAAAACCTGGTTGTCACAGATCAGCCCGATGATTTTCCCATCCAGATACAGGCCGTACTCACCAAACATTTTCCGGGCGCCGACATCCCCCGCCGGTCTTAGCTGTTTGAGGGCATAGTCAATATATTCATCTGTGCAGGGCACCTCGACCTCCCAAATTGAACTTATCCAATTGTACTCATTATTGGACAGTTTTTGAGAAGAATCCTCCTTTCACACACACGCCCACATATATAGGGAAGGGGCTTGCTTCCATTGAGCATGTGGACGGGGCTTGTCTCCATCCGCTATTCAACAAAACCTATTCCCATTCGGATAGGGCTCGTCTTGCGTACAGATGGGGCTTGCTCCATCCGCAATTAACGCAAAAGGAGTTCGTAAGGATGGGGCTCGTCTCCATCCGCCATTAACGCAAAAGGAGTTCGTAAGGATGGGGCTCGTCTCCATTATGCGTACGGATGGGGCTTGCTCCATCCGCCTTTATACAAAAACGTCGTACGGTTGGTGCTTGTCTCCATCCGCAATCACACAAAAAATGACCCGTCGTACGGATGGGGCTTGCTCCATCCGTAATTAACGCAAAAGGAGTTCGTAAGGATGGGGCTCGTCTCCATTATGCGTATGGATGGGGCTTGCTCCATCCGCAACCGTTGAGTTCAGGCCTGTCACCATCCGCCACCTCCACTTACGCCAAAAAGGCTATAATAAATCCCATGAAAAAGTTAGGATCACTTTTATTGCTCCTCCTGGTCTTCCTGCTTCCTTCGGCAAGTGTAAGCGGTCTCAAGAGCGAACCTGCCCAAACTGGTGTGATCGTTTCAACTCCCCAGGCCGACGGAGGCATTTATCACCAGGTGGTCGACGGGGACACCCTTTTTGGTATTGCCGAAGCTTACGGGATGACAACCAGCGAAATAATGGTCCTCAATGGCAACAGCCCGGAAGCGATCGAAATTTATATCGGCGACTTTCTGTTGATCAGGCAGGGCACCATCGCCACAGCCACGCTCGAGCCGACCGCCACCATTGCTCCCTATACCCCCCAACCCACACTGCTCGAGCCCACCCGAACTTCTATCCCCAGCAAAACTCCACTGCCCAGCTCCACGCCAACCCCACCGCCGACAAACACGCAGTTGATCTTCGGTGACAGTCAGCGCATTGGACTGACTTTGGCTGGCGTCAGTTTGGTTGGGATCATTTTGGTGGTGATTTTCGGTTTTCTCAAAAAATCTGAATAAATTAACCAGACTTGGAAACACAAGGGTAAGTTTGTGCTATCCCGGTTTTAGAGGCAAAGCAAGTGTATAATTCCGGTGAGTTATTTATGAAGAAAAAGTTAGAGACCATCACCGTATACGCGGGTTCTGCCGACAATCTGGCAGACAAATACATCCAGACTTCCTACGAATTGGGAAAACTGTTGGCATGCCAGGGGCGCACTCTGGTCTTTGGCACCGGCAAGACTGGTCTGATGGGGGCGGTGGCCCGGGGATCTTTGGATCATAAAGGTGAGATCATTGGGGTTATCAACGACGACCTCAACCTGCCCCACCTGGTTTTCGATAAATTGAGCAAAATTGAGGCCGTCCCTAACATCCAGATCAGGCAAGCCAGGATGAGTGCGCTGGCAGATGGTTTTATCGCCTTACCTGGCGGTTTTGGCACTTTCTACGAAGTGATGGAAGCACTAACCTGGTCTCAATTAGGGCTGCATCACAAACCAATCGGCTTCCTGAATATCGATGGCTACTACGACCTGCTCATTCGTATGATCGACTATGCTATTGAATCTGGCTTTATTTATTCCGAGCATCGCGGGCTCTTTGTCGAGTCGGGCGATCCGGGCGAACTATTAGAATTCATGGACTCCTTCGTTCCTCCACCAAACATAAACCGATGGATAACCAGACAGTGAACGCCATTCAACTGCTTCTGATTGACCTCGATGATACAGTCTACCCACCCGATACTGGCGCTTGGGACATCCTCGCTGACCGCATTTACCAATTTATGGAAATGTACGTTGGCATTCCCCACGAAAAAATTCATGAGGAGAGAGATCGTCTTTTCCACCTCCATGGTACCACCATGAAAGGTCTACACCTGGAATACGGTGCTGATAGCAATCGTTACCTCGATTATGTTCACAGTGTCGATCTATCGGGTGTAATTACGGAAGATCCCGCGCTGCGGCGGGCCCTTCTTGAGATTCCAATTGAAAAATGGATTTTCACCAACGCCAGCCGTGCCCACGCTGAGCAGATTCTTCGATTAGTAGGCATTCGCGATTTATTCACTGAAATCATCGATGTTGCGGACACTGACCCCTACTGCAAGCCTGACCCCCTGGCTTTTTTGCATGCCCTTGAGAGGGCCAGCAACCCCGACCCGGCCTGCTGTCTTTTTGTCGATGACCGCGCACCCAACCTGGATACGGCCAAAGCACTGGGAATGCATACGGTACATGTGGATCCCACCGGCAGCACGTCGAACACACATATAACCATAAAACAATTGAGCGATTTACCACAAGCGCTTGCTCAAATAGAATTTTGAAATTATTGAGGTCGAACGACTCAGACCTGAATGAATTTAATTGATCGCTGGTCTCATTGACCGAGAACAGCAATTGGAGAAAAAAATGGAAAACAAAGTATTACGTTCTTGCATGATCGTGATCGTTGCAATCGCTTTGCTGGGCTTGACTTTTTTGGGCGGCTTTGCAGTCGGATCTTTATTCCCGGCTGACCAATTTAAACAGACTCTCGGCATCGCCACAAAACCGAGCGCGCAAACCACACCGCTGCCCACCCCATTACCTGGAGAACCAACCCAGGTGGTTCAGGCAACCAGCCCTGAGGAACTGGAAGAACTTTTTCGACCCTTCTGGGAGAGTTGGGACCTGTTGCACAAGAATTATGTCGATCAACCCCTGGATGATCTGGCCTTGATGCGTGGGGCCATCTCGGGTATGCTCGCCGCCACTGGCGACAAGCACACCTCCTACATGGATCCCAATGAATTCGCGCAAGCCAATGCCGAAATGGAAGGGGAAGAATATACCGGCATTGGTGCCTGGGTAAATATCACTGGCGAGTATGTCGAAATCGTATCCCCGATGAAAGGCTCTCCGGCGGATGAGGCTGGTTTGAGAGCAAAAGACATTGTGATCGCAATCAATGGCGAAGACATGACCGGAACTCCCGGAGACCTGGTTTTACAAAAAATTCTCGGACCTGCCGGCGACGCAGTCACGCTGACCATCAGACGTGGTGAAGAGATCCTGGATTTCAGAATTGTCCGCGAAATAATCCAGGTTCCCGCTGTTGATTACGAAATGCTTGAAGGCGATATTGCCTATATGGCACTCTATACCTTCAACGAGCTTTCAACCGTTCAGCTAAGAAATGCGCTTAAAGAACTATTGGCACAAAACCCCAAGGGGCTCATTTTTGATCTGCGCAATAATGGCGGCGGTTACCTGGTAACCGCGATTGAAGTGACTTCGGAGTTTGTGAGTAACGGCATTGTCATGTATGAGGAATATGGCGACGGCACCCGTGAATCATACAAAGCTCAACCTGGGGGTCGGGCAACTGAGATCCCATTGGTAGTCTTGATCAATGAGGGTACTGCCTCAGCCTCAGAGATCACAGCGGGCGCGATCCAGGACCTTGGCCGCGGAACGTTGATTGGTGTGACCAGTTATGGCAAGGGTTCCGTCCAAAACTGGATCCCCCTGCGAACTGAAG
This sequence comes from Anaerolineaceae bacterium, assembly GCA_041655815.1. Classification (GTDB taxonomy): domain Bacteria; phylum Chloroflexota; class Anaerolineae; order Anaerolineales; family Anaerolineaceae; genus Mesolinea. Next base: position 6,156 of record JBBAES010000034.1, on the reverse strand, counting down.
AGGGGGGTGTTCGCATCACAATCGCGCGATGGCTGACCCCTAATGGGAATCAGATCAATGATGTTGGTCTCACCCCGGACATTGAGGTGCAGTTTACTGAAGAAGATCTCGACACAGGTCGCGATCCCCAACTCGACGCCGCCATCGAGTTCTTCAAAACACCGTAATTGAGAGCAGGCCGGGTTCACTCCTCGAACCCGGCTTTTTTTAAACAGTTAGGTGCGGCCGTCCTTAGTTTGAGCTGATGGACTATTTGATAATTAAGTGCAAGTCTGCCCAGTTTTCACTTTGGGCTGTGTATAATGAGAAAAACTAAAGAAAACCGGAGAGAAAATATGACCGAAAATATCCCACGTTGGGACCTCAGCAATATCTATACTGGACTGGATGATCCAAAACTGGCCGCAGACCTGGCAACCTTGAAAGACGAAATCACCACCCTGACCAGCTTTTTTGAGACTGAACTTTTAGCTCTCAAAGACGGCCAGCAAGACCCTGAAATTTTAAGCAACCGGTTGAGCCAGCTGGTGGACCTCACCAATACCATCGATACCCGTGCTGGCACAATTGGTGCCTTCTTATACGCATTAACCAGCACCGATTCTTTTGACAAAGCAGCCGAGCAATTGCAATCAAAATTCGAGATTGGTCTCCTGCCGCTCAGGAACCTCAACGTCAGAATCGCGGCATGGCTTGGGTCTGTTGCCGATCAACTTCCCGCAGCTCTTGCCATCCCAGGCTCCGCTCATGAGCATGCTTTCATCCTTTTGGAAGAAGCCCAGCAAAGCCAATACCTGATGAGCGAACCGGAAGAGGAACTCGCCAACGAACTCTCGCTCTCTGGTGGTTCGGCCTGGGGTGATTTGCAGGGTACTTTGACATCTCAAAAAGAGGTCGAATTCGATCTCGACGGCAAAACGGAGACTTTGCCATTGCCGGCTCTGATCAACCTGCGCTCTCACCCATCCGCGGAAGTAAGAGAACGCGCCTATCACCTGGAACAAGCCACCTTTGAAGACATGAAAGAAGCACTGGCAGCCTGCCTGAACGGTGTTAAAGGCGTTGTAAACACGCTCGATCGTAAGCGCGGTCGTGAAGACAGCCTGCATTCTTCACTGGACAAGGCACGCATCGATCGCCAGACCCTGGATGCCATGATTGGTGCCATCCAGGATGCCCTGCCCATGTTCCGCTCCTACTTCCAGGCAAAGGCAAAATTGCTCGGTTTTGAAAAACTGCCGTGGTGGAGTTTGTTTGCTCCCATCGGAAACGTGGATAAAACCTATACCTTCGAAGATGCCAAAGGGATCATCCTGACCAATTTTGCTAAATTCTCCCCGGAAATGGCCGATTTTGCTCGCAATGCTTTTGAAAACCATTGGATAGACGCGCTTCAAAGGCCTGGAAAACGCGGTGGAGCTTATTGTATGGGTGTTGAAGCCGTCAAAGAAAGCCGCATTATGTCCAATTTTGACGGCTCGTTTGACCAGGTGATGACCCTGGCACATGAGCTCGGACATGCTTTTCATAATTATTGTGCCTTTCAAGCCGATAAAACCCCTCTGCAGACGCAGACACCTATGACGATGGCTGAAACCGCCTCAATCATGTGTGAAACCATCGTTTTTAACGCCCTTTTGGAGCAAATTGACGACCCCAAAGCTGAGCAAGCCATCCTCGAAACTGCCATTTCCAGCGACGCTCAGACCATCGTCGATATTTATTCCCGTTATTTGTTTGAGCAAGAAGTCTTTGAACGCCGCAAGAAATCCACTCTCTCTGCCGACGAAATCAGTGAGATCATGTTGCAAGCGCAGCGCGATTCTTATGGCGACGGCATCGACCCGGAAGTGATGAATAAGTTCGCCTGGACCTGGAAGCCGCATTATTACAGCACCGGCTTGTCCTTCTATAACTATCCTTATGCTTTTGGCAATCTTTTCGCCAAAGGACTGTATGCGATTTATCAAGAAAAAGGCGACGCCTTCGTCCAGGATTATAAGGCACTGCTTGCCAGTACAGGGGAAGCTTCAGCCGCAGACCTGGCAGCCAAGTTCGGGATCGACATCCGCAGCAAGGAATTTTGGGCAGCCTCATTAGCACAAATCGCTCCTCAAATTGAAAGGTACAGGCAGCTTTAAGGCAAAAGAACAACCGACGTGCGAAAGACGCTGTCGTCAGGGTGGGGCTTGCTCCACCCGCTTCAAAAGAAAAACCGCCGCCGTACGGGTGGGGCTTGCTCCACCCGCTTCAAAAGAAAAACTGCCGACATGAGGATGGGGCTTGCTCCACCCGATCTCAAAAAAACCGCCGCCGTACGGGTGGGGCTTGCTCCACCCGCTTCAAAAGAAAAACCGCCGACATGAGGATGGGGCTTGCTCCACCCGCCTCAAAAAAATAACCTACGGTTGGGTCTGGGACCCGCCCTATGTTAACTCAGTCTCAGTTCTTTCCTGGTCTCGCGACCAGGAAAGGGTTTTGACCATTTGGTCTCCATAAGTGAGGAGACCTGCGGTCAGGTGCGTGGCTCGGTCAGGAGACCTTCGCCAACGAGGGCTTGCAATGACTGGTAATGGTCTAACTCAATCCCAAAATCTTGCCTGTCTCGAAATCGATATCAATATCGTAATAGGCTGGACGGGTTGGCAGCCCAGGCATGGTGCTCATCGTGCCCAGCAACGGATAAACAAACCCCGCCCCAACCGACGCACTCACATCCCGGATTGGAATCCGGAAACCCTTAGGCACGCCCTTCAATTCCGGGTCATGGCTGATCGAAAGATGTGTCTTGGCCATGCAGATCGGCAGGTTGCCATAACCCATGCGTTCATACTCCGCCAATCTTCCTTCGGCAATTGGGCTGTAATCGACGCCATCGGCTCCATAGATTTCTCTGGCAATCGTCTCGATTTTGTCCTTGAGGGACATCTCTAATGGATAGAGGAATTTGAAATTCGAGGGCAATTCAGCCGCCCTGACCACAGCCTCTGCCAGTTCAATCGCACCCTTACCCCCCTGGCTGAAGTGATCGGCCACGACTGCTTCAACAATTGCATCGTGCTGCAAAGCGATCTTGCGAACCAACTCAAGCTCTGCATCTGAGTCTGTCGGGAAGCGGTTGACTGCCACTACCACCGGGATGCCAAACTTTTGGGCGATGCTGGCATGTGCCAGCATATTGTCAACACCCTTTTCAACCAATTCCAGGTTTTCATCAATATATTCTGCTGCCAAAGGCGTGCCGGCGACTACTTTGGGACCTCCGCCATGCATCTTAATGGCCCGTACGGTGGCAACCAGCACCACCACGTCAGGTCGGTTGCCGGAATAACGGCACTTGATATCAAAGAACTTTTCCATGCCCATATCAGCGCCAAAACCGCTCTCAGTGATTACAAAATCCGCCAACTTTAATGCAATCTTATCTGCCATGATCGAGCTGTTCCCATGGGCGATGTTCGCAAAGGGACCGGCATGCACCAGCACGGGCGTGCCCTCCAGCGTTTGCATTAGGTTGGGTTTGATCGTGTCTTTCATCAACACAGTGAGGGCGCCGGCGATGCCGAGATCGTCTGCGGTAACGGGTTCACTCGATCGGCTCTGCCCGATGACAATTTTAGCAATACGATCACGCATATCTTCGAGGCTGGTGGCGAGAGCCAGAATAGCCATCAACTCAGAAGCAACGCTGATGTAGTAGTTGGTTTTCAGTTCAAAGCCCTTTTCCTGCGGTCCTTGCCCGATGGTGATGCCGCGCAACATGCGGTCGTTTACGTCAACAGCGCGCCGCCAGGTAACCGTATCGGGGTCGATATCCAGGCGGGCAAATCTAGCCTTTTCTTCTTCAGTCAATTTCTCAGGGTCCGTTTCGGTAATCCCCAATTTCGCCAGTCTGCCCTGCATTCCGCGGGCAAAGTGACGCTTACCCTTCTTGTCTTTGGGGCATAGGCGATTGAACAAAGCTTGGTCGCTTTGGGTCGATTCATGGAACATACGTGTGTCGATTGCGGCAGCCAGCAGGTTGTTGGCGGCTGTGATAGCGTGGATATCTCCGGTGAGATGCAGGTTGAAGTCTTCCATCGGAATCACCTGGGAATAGCCGCCGCCGGCAGCTCCGCCTTTGATCCCAAAGGTCGGTCCTTGCGATGGCTGGCGAATACAGGTGATCACGCTACGCCCCAGGTGAGCTCCCATCGCCTGGCTGAGGCCAACGGTTGTGGTAGTTTTCCCCTCCCCAAGAGGTGTTGGGGTGATTGCAGTCACGTCAATGTACTTGCCATCCGGCATATCAGCCAGACGCTCAAGCACATCAAGCTTAATTTTTGCTTTGTAATCACCGTAAAGCTCGAGCTCGCTTCGGAGCAAACCCATCTCTTCCGCTACCTGGGTGATCGGCTTGAGAGTTGCAGCCTGCGCAATATCGATATCTGAAGGGACGGGACTTTTAAGCTCAAGTGCTGTGGGAATAAACGTACGTTGACCTGAAATGGATTTCATTGACTTCTTTTCTCCTGTCTATTGTCCAAATTCAACATCTGCCGGGAGCGTGGCGAAAGCCTGAACGCTCAGCTCTTCCTGGTTGCCCAGATAAGCGACGCGTACAGAAACGCTTGTCGAGCTGCCAGAGCGTATGAGTTCTGATGTTTGATATCCACCACCTACAATCTGACCCGAGCTATTGCGCAAAACCACGTAGACGTGGGCATGGCTGACGGAGACGTTGAGGTTGTTAATCACGCTGACATTGACCTTTTCTTTTTCTGAGAAGCCAGCCTGAGTTGCTAGCAGCGGATTGAAATCAGCTGGAAATTGTCCGAATTCTCCGGGCACGATGACGAGGTCAACATTCTTTCCCTGGCACGAATCAGGCAATCTGGATAGTCTGTTAGCGTAAAGTACCGTCTCTTTGGGCCAGATGACGTCATAGTAGTCAGCGCTAGCAAAACAGACGCGGTTGTTTTCGTCGGAAACGGTAAGAATGGCAAACGTTTCGGTCAATATCTGATCGGTTTTGTTGGTCAGGACTGCTCCGCCGGTAATTTGATTATACTGATCGATGGCGAAATTCCATTCATCCACGCTGACAGAGTTCCACCAATTGCCATCTTCCAGCGAAGCGGAATAAGACGTCAGCCAGGGATGCACATCGACGTGATCCACCGTTTCTCCTCGGCGGCTATTCACCCAAAGGCTGAACCCAACTTCATCTTTGCCCGGCACAAAATCGAAAGTTGAAATACCCCCACCCACAATCTGTCCGAATTCATTATAGGCGACCGCGTTCAGCGCCACCTGGGTATAGGTGTATGCGTCCGTGTTTTTGAGCCAACCGGTGACCCTGGATTCATTTCCATATCGGTATGCAGACGTATTGAACACGGTCAGGGGCTGCGAATACTTCAAGGTGCGGTCGATCAACCCATCAACTACGCGCACTTCAATGGCAGTGATCACCAGACCGCTGTTCAGTTCAAATTCCTGCACCAGACCGGTGGTTTCTCCCGGGAAAAGATAACGGAAAGAGGTGCGCCGTTGAGCGATGCGGTTGCCGGAGGCGTCCAGGGCCAACACCTCCAGCTGGACATCACGCAAAATGGCGTCATCAAGCGTGTTGAACAACTTCGCCATGATTAGCAGCTCTGTGTCTTCCTGCAAGTATTCCAATTCGGTAATCCGGATGGGATTCGGATTAGTCAGGTTAGCAGTGGGGGTCGGGTTAATCAGCAAGAGCGGTTCTTGCGTGACTTCCGGTGTTGCCGGAAAAAAAGGCATTGGTGTCGCGGTTGGATCTCCCGCCCGGACATCAGGGTTACAGGCAGAAAGCAGCAGTGTAACCAGCACTGCGATCAACAGATAAGTTCGCGTTTGTTTTTTCATGACTCTTAACCCTATTTATTATAAACGCTTCAGCCGCGCCTATACAGGATTTACAGAAATTGGAATCATGTGCGAAATCAGCTCCGTTCTCGCCGGTTTTCTGTTCTCGCTAGTGTCCTCACCAGCGAGTGATCTTGACCGAAAGTCTCCATTACCATCTGTTTTTTGAAAACTCAGCAAGCCGCCGATGACTAACGAGCACGGTCAGCCCACTAAAGGGGTTTTACGCAAGAGACCGGCACTATCGCTGGTGTGGCCGCGCACGGTCAGCCCACTAAA
>JBBAES010000033.1:0-14385 GCA_041655815.1 Anaerolineaceae bacterium | reverse complement strand
TGAGTCGCTTTACAATGGTTAGATTATGAAACGGCTGGGTAGCGCCCACCGACTTTTGGAAATTTTTTGCTCTTATCGCTTGGGAGCTGTGAAACAAAGGCAAGACGACAGTTGATAGTTGACATTCATTTAGATTAATACTGTTTTCTTAATTGTGTTCGGCACCGAACCGATTCCAAAACGTATCTACCCTTTGCAGGCAAAGATTCTAAAGCCATGGTCACGAACCTTGGCTTTTTTTGATAACAATGGAAAATGTAATTACGGACATTCAGGCTCAGAAGCGCAATCGAAACCGGGTGAATATCTTCCTGGACGGTCAATATGCCTTCTCGCTCGACAGGATGGCAGCAGCATGGTTAACAGTCGGTCGTCAACTTAGCGTTGAGGATATTTCTCGTCTTCAAGAAAAAGACGAATTCCAGACCGCCTTAAACCGGGCATTGCACTTCCTCAGTTACCGCGCGCGCTCTCGTCAAGAGATGCAAACGTATCTTCAGAACAAGGGCTATGAAACCGGTCTGATTGATCGCGTCATTGCCAAGCTAACTGAAGAAAGGCTGATTGACGATCTCGATTTCGCCCAAAACTGGGTCGACAACCGTGAAAGGTTTCGCCCTCGCAGCCAGAGCCTCATGAGACTCGAGCTGCGCCAGAAGGGCGTGGCTGAATCGGAAATTGAGCAAGCCTTGCAAATCTCCGACCTGGATGATTTTGCGCTGGCTATGAAAGCCGGCAAAAAATTGAGCCGCCGTTATCAGCTTCTCGACAAGCCGGAATATGACCGCAAACTCGCCGCCTCTCTTCAAAGGCGAGGGTTCTCATATTCGGTTGTGCGGGAGTGCCTTCCATTGCTTTGGAAAGAAAAGTCAGAACCATAGGGTCTGGATAAATAAAAAATGGAGCAACTGACAAAATGAAAAACATATTACAACAAAGTCCACAAGGAATAGATTTAATGCTTATTGTCTGGATAGGCCTGGCTTTGCTGGCTGGCGCCATCATCAGTTACCTGGTTTTTTCGACGATCCGAAAAAACAAAGATGAAAAACTAAAGCAAACCAGCAATGACATCATCTCCGAGGCGCGTGAAAAAGGGCAGCAAACCATGCTCGACGCCAAAGACCAGGCACTCAAAATTATTCGGGATGCCGAAGGCGAAATAAAAAACCGCCGAAGCGAACTGACAAAAGAGGAAGATCGCCTGGCTAAACGGCGCGAGGAATTGGACAGCCGCTTTGATCAAATGCAGCTGCGAGAGAGCAACCTCAATAAACGCCAAAGTCGCATCGATAAACGCACTAATGAAATTGACGTCCTCTACGAGGAACGTGCTGCTGAATTGCAACGGGTGAGTGAACTGACCGTTGACGAAGCCCGCTCGATTCTGTTAGAAGAGGTCGAAAAAGAATCACATGCCGATATGGCGCGCATCATCCGACAAATCGAGACCGAAGCTCGCGAAACTGGCATGGAAAAAGCCCGCGAATTAATCGCGGATGCCATCCAGCGCGTTGCTTCCGATAAAGTCGCTGAGGTGACCACCTCGGTGGTGACCCTGCCTAATGATGAGATGAAAGGTCGCATCGTGGGTCGAAACGGTCGCAACATCCGCGCGTTCGAACAGGCTACCGGCGTCGATGTTATCGTAGACGATACGCCCGAAGCCGTTACAGTTTCGTGCTTCGATTCCGTCCGGCGCGAGATCGCCCGCCGCACTCTCACCCGCCTGGTCAATGATGGTCGCATCCACCCCGCCTATATCGAGAAAATCCTCGAAGAAGAGCGCAAGGAAATGGACGAGGACATTTTCAAGGCCGGTAAAGACGCCGTCTATGAAGCCGGTGTGCACGGTCTGCACCCCGAAATCGTCAAAAAACTCGGGCGTCTCAAGTACCGCACATCCTATGGGCAAAACCAACTCGCCCACTCCGTGGAAACCTCAAAAATTGCCAGCATCCTTGCAGCTGAACTCGGAGCCGATGTCGAAGTCGCCCGGGCGGCGGCACTGTTGCACGATCTCGGCAAAGCCATGGATCACAACTCTGAAGGCACCCACGCCCTTTTAGGCGCGGAATTCGCCCGCAGGCACGGTGTCAACCCTAAGGTTGTCAACGCGATCGCCTCTCATCACCATGAGACTGAGCAGGAAACCATCGAGGCAATCCTGGTTGAATCCGCCGATGCCATTTCTGGTGCCCGCCCTGGCGCGCGCCGTGAAGACCTTGAGCAATATATCAAGCGTCTGAAGGCATTGGAAACTATTGCTAATAATCACGAGGGCGTGGAACAAAGCTATGCCATTCAGGCTGGTCGTGAAGTACGCATTATTGTCAAACCAGAAGATATCGACGACTATCAGGCGCATGTGCTGGCCAAAGACATTGCCAATGAGATCGAGCAGACCATGCAGTATCCTGGCCAAATCCAGGTGACTGTTATCCGCGAAACCCGCTCGGTCAGCTACGCGAAGTAAATTTCACCCAAAATCCAAGCCGGTTTCAGATCTTGAAACCGGCTTCTTATTTAAGCAGTGTTATTTCTCACCCTGATCGCCGATCCACTCGATCGCAGCCCTGTTGTACACCCCCTCGCTGAGTGCCTGTCGCTGTTCTATAATTCCTACCATGTATAGCCTTTAATAATATCAGCCGGCAGTAGTCTGTCTTTGGCTGGGTGGTCAACGTGAGGCGGACCACTGTCTTTATCAACTTGGTCACTGAAAATCTGGAGAATCTCATGGCAATTTATAACAACCTGGGGGAATTGGTTGGGCACACCCCCCTGGTACGTGTCAATTACCTCAACCCGCATAAAGATGTAGAGCTTCTGGCGAAGCTGGAATTTTACAACCCGACTCACAGCGTCAAAGATCGTATCGCGGTGGGCATGGTTGCTGACGCAGAAGCCAACGGCAAACTTACACCTGACAGCATCCTGGTGGAAGCAACCAGCGGTAACACAGGCATCGGACTTACCGCTGTCGCCGCCGCAAAAAAGTATAGATGCGTGATTGTCATGCCAGAATCGGTCAGCCTCGAGAGGAAACTGCTCTTGCGCTTCTTAGGTGCCGAATTGATCCTGACCCCCGCTGATGGCGGCATGCCTGCCGCAATGGAGCGAGCCAGACAAATGCAGCAGCAAGACAGCCGTTACTGGCTGGCAGACCAATTCAATAACCCTGCCAACCCGGCTATACACCGACTGACAACCGGGCCAGAAATCTGGCACGACACTTCCGGCAGGGTCGATATCCTGGTAGCAGGCGTTGGAACCGGGGGGACTATAACGGGAGCTGGCGAAGCGTTAAGACAAAAGAACCCTTCGCTGGAGATCGTGGCCGTTGAGCCAAGCGATTCACCGGTCCTTTCCGGAGGCAAGCCAGGTCCTCACCAGCTGCAAGGGCTCGGAGCCGGCTTTATCCCCTCCGTGTTAAACCAAGAGCTTTTAAATGAGGTTGTGCAGGTCAGCGGGGAAGATGCCTTTCGAACAGCCCGCCAGTTGGCTGCTTCAGAGGGTATCCCTGGTGGCATTTCTTCCGGCGCGGCCGTCTGGGCCGCACTGCAACTGGCTGGTCGTCCCCAAAATAAGGGCAAGCGCATTGTCGTGATCGTGCCCAGTTTTGCTGAACGTTACCTTTCCACTGCTCTATTCGCCAATTTACGGGAGGAACTAAATGGATGAAGCTGAAAGAACCCCTTCAAAGTGTCCACCTTACCTTGGCAATGAAATGGTTGAGAATCCCGGTTTCTTCGGAACAATTACGGAAGACATTCGCTGCGCGCTCGAGCGTGACCCGGCAGCCACCAGCAAGTTCAGCATCTTCAGCACCTACTCCGGCCTGCATGCGATTTGGGCGCACCACGTTCAGCATTGGCTTTGGGGGAAAGGGCTGAAAGGTCTGGCGCGCTTTTTTGCCCAGATCACTCGCTTTTTAACCGGTGTTGAGATCCATCCTGGCGCCGTGATTGGCCGCAGGGTCTTTATTGACCACGGCATGGGCATCGTCATCGGCGAGACAGCCATCGTCGGTGATGATGTCACCATATACCATGGCGTTACCTTGGGAGGCACCAGCCTCAAAAAAGTCAAACGTCATCCAACCCTGGAATCCTGCGTGGTGGTAGGAGCTGGTGCAAAGATTCTGGGGGACATCACCATAGGCGCGCACAGCCGCATCGGTGCCAACTCGGTGGTTGTCAAAGATGTACCACCTCAATCGGTAGTGGTGGGAGTGCCTGGTCAAATCATCCGGCGCAGGCAGCAAGTGGTCGGTCGGGTCGCTGACCTGGATCACACCAGCCTGCCCGACGCCCTTACCAGCAATCTGAAAGAAATTTTGGAGCGTCTGGCGACAATTGAAGAGCAGCTGCAGCTGCAAGACCCTCATTCTGCCAGGTTACATCTGCACGAGGATGATTACTGGGAGTTTGACGATGGAACGGATTACTCGATATAGTTGAGGCTGTCAGCCCCTCACAAACGGATTGAAACGCTTTTCATGCCCTACAGTGGTTGTATCCATGTGACCGGGCAATAAAACTGTTTCCTCTGGCAAAGTGTAGATTTGCTCACGAATGTTTTTCAGCAACAATTGGTGATCGCTTCCCGCAAAATCTGTCCTCCCAATGCTGTCCTTAAAAATCGCGTCTCCCACAAAGGCTATCTTCAAATCCGGGCAGTAAAATATCACCGATCCCGGGTTGTGACCAGAAACATCCCGAACTTCCACGACCTTTTCATCACTTTGGGGGTCGATTCCCAACCAGATACCATGCGCCAGCGGGATATCTACACGGGGCACTTCGTCCACTCTGACGCCGTAAATTTCATCTGGTGGGTTTTCTTTCGCCCATTCAAAGCTAACCGGATGCATCGCAATGGGGACGGGCGGGTCAAAAGCCTCACTCAACGACTTTACACCGGCTATGTGGTCAAAGTGTCCATGGGTGACCCAAATCTGACGCAACTTCCAACCTTTTTCGTTAATGAAATCGAGCTGTGTCTTCGGCAGAAAACCAGGGTCGATCACCACACAATCTTTCGTGTCCTCGTCAACCAAAAAGTAAATGTTATTGCCCATAGGACCAATGGTAAGGGTTTCGTAGGTCAATCTCATACTGAACCTCCAAAAGAGTCCACCAGCTCCAGGTAATGTCCGATAGTCATTACTTCTCTGGGCAAGGAAGTCAGACAACTACAGCCATCCCCCTCAACAACGACATCGTCCTCGATGCGAATGCCCCCTAAACCGGGTATATAAATCCCCGGCTCGATTGTGAAGACCATCCCCCCTTTTAGCACCAATTCATTGCCGCCAAAGATGTAAGGCGCCTCATGAGCTTCCATTCCCAATCCATGACCGGTTCGGTGAGTAAAATATTGGCCGAAACCACTCTCTTCGATCTCCTGTCGGGCAATCGCGTCTACCTCACCCGCCTTCATACCAGCCCGCACTCCTGAGACGGCATAGTGGTTGGCCCGTTGGACGGTTTCAGCGATTTCTACAATGCGTTCTTCAACCTGACCGCAGAAAAAGCAGCGGGTAATATCCGAGAAGTAACCTTCAAAGCTTGCTCCCCAATCCAACAGAAGCACATCACCATCTTGCAGCCTGCGCTCAGTTGGCGATGCGTGTGGGTTGGCTGTGTTTGGCCCCGTGGAAACGATCGGCGCGAAAGGCAATTCCTGCTCGGAACCATGCCGATAAAGCTGCACCAGCAATTCCGCGGCAATCTGCTTTTCTGTTTGACCAACTCGAACGGTTCTGAGGGTCTCCAACAGCGCTGCCTCGGCGATTTCGGCAGCTTTGCGCATCCGGGCAATTTCTGATTTATCCTTCACCAGGCGCAAGTCAGCAAAAACCGCGCTGCCGTCGACAAAGCTTGCGTCTGGTAGCGCTTTAGCCAGTAAATCAAGTTCAAGGAAACGCAGGCTGGTAGGCTCTACCCCCACATTAAGTTGCTTGTCTTTAGCAAAACTCATCGCCTTCTGATATAAGTTGAGCCAGGTCGAAGGATCGTCCCCAAAGGTCCAGACCTCAATTTGATCTTTGAGCCCTTCCAGTTTGGCTATTTCCAACTCAGGCATGACGAGCAGCGGTTTCCCCTCTCTTCCAACAAACAGGATAACGGGCCGCTCCATCAAATGAAAACCCAAACCCGTCAACCAGCGCAGGCTGGCACCTGGGTTCATAACTACCCCGTCCAACTCAAATCGTGCTATCGCGTTGCGTAGTTTTTCTATTCTTCTGTTCATATGAATCCCTAAGTTTTCCGGTGGAGGACGGCTTCACGAACTATTGCAAAAAGCACAACCAAAACCAGAAGTCCTCCCGCGACCAAAATGCCATTGACGTTGGCCAGGGGTACTGGCACATCCGCAGATATGTCAGTCTCCATTGGTGCCGGGGTTGTGCCTTGTGCCTGCAGATAAGTTGCAGTGTGTGTCAACGCGATGGCAGTGATCGTCTTAGTTCGGTCTTGAGCCATCACAAATGCCACCAGAGCCAGGACCATCACGGCAAGTACCACGATGCTCCATATGGTTCCATTCAGTCGTTTTGTCTTCTGCTCATGACTGCTTTCAGGTTCCTGGTTCATTTGATACTCTCGATTGTGGTTTTAGCTGTCTCGATCGGGTCGGCAGCATCTCTCAAAATAAGCAGAGTGGCATTGCGCAGCGCCGGTCCAAGCCGATTGACGACTTCTTCAGGTGGGTACAGCCGCGTCGCCTGGGCAATTTGTTCAAGAGCCGGTTTCATTTCTGCTTCAGTCCAGGCTTGCAATGCTGAAGGTCGGGCAGGCAGCCGGCCCAATGCCTCGGTCCAGCTTGCCATGAAAACGGTGTCGACTAACTCTTCCAGCAGGTCCAGTGCCAGTTCCTGCCTATTTGGACTGGGATTAGCCAGAGCCCAGGCCATTCCTGAGGCCAGTGTGATTTCAGGGGAGGTTAAGGCCGCCTTTGGTTGATCAACTGTTTCCCCCTGGTGATTCAACACGCTGCCAACCGGAACAACCGCCGTGTCAACGCTGCGATTTAGAAACGCGTTCCATGCCTGGTCTTCGGTCTGAAATCCAATCGAGAGATTGCTGATGTGGAGGGTGCGCTGCCCTTCTTTTAAGACGGTCAAAGCCTCAATCAGGGCTTCCTCCTCCAAAATGGCTCTTCCCTGAGCATCCATTACTTCACCGCCAGCTGCCAGATAAAGCAAAAGCAGAAATTTTGCCTGAGAATCATCGGCGGCGAAGCCGAAGTAGCCGTAATTATCCTTGATATCCAACCAGTTATCTGAGGGTTTCAGCAACGAAGCCTGGTTGTAGACCAGGCTGAGCGGATTGCTCAGCAACGGGATGGCTCTTATCTGGCCATTGGTCTTGCTCAATTCCCGCCCAAATGGATACCAATCGGTATCGCTCATCATTTCTTCCAGACGTGGGTGGGCAAAAATAAGGCCCCTGCGTGTGGCGATATCAAGATCCGTTGCTGATAGAACGATCAGGTCAGGCAAAGTTGTTGCCGCAGCGAGACTTGCTGCGGTCAACGCGTCTGTCAGACTGCCAGTGCCGGTCCGGGACTTAATTCGCACAGTGATCGCTATATGGTTTTCCTGGGCAAAGCTGTCCAGTTTCTCTTGCAGAAGGTGACCAGCCAGGCTTTCGTCATTAGGGTTAAATTCTGGTGGAAGCCAGATGATCAGCGTGTCAGGGTCTCCCCCGGCAGTAGGAGTCACCTCGGGTTCATTAGAACCCGGTGTGTTTGTGCTGTCACTCTCCGCCGGTGTGGCTGTCTTTTTAACAGGCATACCGGTGTTTTGCCAGGGCAGCTCAAATTCAATCGGCAAACCCTGGCAGGCTGTTGTCATCAGCATAATTAAGAGAATGCCTACCAACCAGCCGCGAATCCAGATATTTCGTCTCTGCCCAAGTTTCTTTGTTTTCATAGAATTAATTGTAAAGCATCTCAATAAGATTGCTTTTTGCTTATAGCTCGATTTCTTTGGTCAGCATACCCGTCAGCAAGCTGACACATTGTTGCAGGTCATCAAAATCCACCATCTCGGAAGGCGAATGGATGTAGCGGCAGGGAATAGACAGACATCCCGCCGGCACGCCAGCACGAGTCCGTTGAATTGCCGCGCCATCTGTGCCCCCGGCTTCCAGAACTTCCATCTGGTAAGGCAAACCTTGCGCTTTAGCTTCCTCGACCATCCACCTCACCACGCGTGGGTCAGCGATAAAGGAGGAATCACGCACCTTAATTGCCGGACCCTTACCTAAAGAAACGTCCATCTTAACACCTTTGGGTGTATCACCTGTGCGGGTTACATCCACAGCGATGCCCACATCAGGGTCCACCCCATATGCCGCCGTAATCGCGCCGCGCAGACCGACTTCTTCCTGAACGCTGAAAACAAAATAAACTTCGTTTACAGTTTCTTTGAGGGTTTTCAACGCTTCGATCGCCACAGCGACAGCCGCACGGTCATCCATCGATTTTGCCACCAGCCGCTTGCCCAGGTTCATAAATGGTCTCTCAAACCCGGCAACATCGCCCACACCGATGCGGCTGTCCTCTTTCGAGGTCGCGCCTGTATCGATAAATAGTTTGGCAAGGCTGGGTTGTTCGTCTTTTTCCAATCGTTCCATGCCGATGACTCCGGGGGTGCCGTTTATGAACAAGATCCTGCCGCCCACGCATGTCAACGGGCTGACCCCGCCAATCGCAATGAAGCGGGCGAAGCCATTTTCATCCACGTGGGTAACCATCAAGCCGATCTCATCCACATGAGCTGAAACCATCACGCGCTTTCCGCCTTCAGCTTTTTTGCCTTTTCTGGCAATCAGGTTACCAAGCGCGTCGGTATAGACTTCATCAACATAATCGCGGATCTCTTCCTCAATTTTAGTGCGGATTAAATGCTCTGAACCGGAGGGACCAGGGGTTTCAACCAACATCTCCAGGATGTTTAATAAGTCATTGTTTTTATTTACCATCATTTTCTCTCCTGCGGGTTTAGGATGTTTTTATCAAGCCTTAAAAGTGCGGCATGCATTAACTTCAACGTGTTCAACACATCGTCAATTCGGACCATTCCTGCGGCTGAGTGCAGATAGCGCTGTGGCACAGAAACTGATACGCTCGGCACACCTGCGCGGGCGGTATGAATCGCGCCGGCGTCGGTTCCCCCTCTGCCTGGTTGCCGGTATTGCCAGGGGATCTTTTCACTTTCAGCCGATTCGGTCAGCCACTTCACCAGCCGGCGGTCACCAATCGTTGCGCCGTCCATCAGGTAAATTGCCGGACCCCCGTCCAATTTGGTGTTGTGTCGCGTGTTTTCTTCTCCGTCGAAATCGGGCAGGTCGTTTGCCGGGGTCGAATCCATCGCGATACCGATATCCGGGTCAAAGTGATAGGCTGCCACTTTAGCGCCTCTGAGCCCTAACTCTTCCTGAACCGTAAAGGTTGCCAGCAGGTCGATATTCTCGGGAGCGTTCTTAAGCAATTGGATCAGATTGAAAACCCCCAGGCGATCATCCAGCGCTTTGCCACGCAGGCTCGGGCCTAAAACTGCAAGGCTGGTAGCAAAAGTCGCCCGGTCTCCAATTTCAACCAGGTTCGAGCCATTCAAACCGACATCTATGCGCAAGGTTTCTACCTTGAGTTCGCGTTCGCGTTCTTCTTTGGTGGTCAAATGGATCGCTTTTGCCCCAATCACACCCGGGATGTGCTTCCGACCAATGATCACCGGTTTGCCGACCAGCTGGCGGGGGTCCACCCCTCCAACAACGACAAACTCGAACAGCCCATCGCCATCTTCCTTGGTCAGCATCATGCCGACTTCGTCCATATGCGCCGCGAGCATCACTCTCACTCGGTCATTGCCGGTGCCCTCTCGGTTCACCAGCACATTACCCATCGCGTCTGTGTGCATACAATCTTTGAACTCTTTCAGTTCTTCATAAACGATCTCGCGCACTTCCTGTTCGTCGCCCGAAACAGCCAGAGCGTTGCTCAGACGTGTAAGCAATTCCAGTTCTTTTTTACCCAGTTTGGGAGAATATTTCTTCGCGTTTTCAACTTTTCTCGCCATTTTTTTACTCCCACTTTACATTATTCATAAAATCAAGCGGGAGATCGCTGATAAACTCCGCCATCAGCCTGCCCGCCCTTTTAATGTCCCTGACACTGACCACTTCGACCGGCGTGTGCATATATCGCAAGGGAATGCCCAACTCTACCACCGGAATACCAGCTTTCGCGATCTGCATGTCATAGGCATCGGTGCCAGACCCACGTGGCGCAAAATCACGCGAGACCGGGATCTCATACTCATCTGCAGTTGCCTTCATGGCTTCGTAAAGCGCGGGATGGTCACAGGAACCCCAGGTCAGCGCCACAGTTTTGCCCATGTCGAAGCTGCCAACTCCACCACCACCTGGCCCGTTAGCAAAAGTAACGTCGATAACAATGGCAAAATCTGGCGTAACTTCAAACACGCTGCCCGTCGCGCCTATTCCGCCCACTTCTTCCTGGGAGGTGGCAACCGCGATCACATCCCACAAATGTTTACGCCTGGAAAGTATATCCAGCGCAACCGTGGTCGCGGCAACGGACGCGCGGTTATCCAGTGTGTGCCCGCTGATCGTCCCTCCGCTCAATTCACGCGGCTCAGTAGCAAAAGAAATCGTGTCGCCTACGCGCACTAACTTTTCGACTTCTTTTGGACGTAATCCGGTATCAACAAGCAGATACTTTTGAGGCAGAGAGCCTTTACTGCCATCTTTAGGCAGCAGGAAGGCAGGTGGCATAACCACCATTGCTGGTAATTCAACCACCTCACCACTGTTGCTCGCATGCACGGTCACCATCTGACCGGGCAGGATGCGTTGATCCACGCCGCCTATTTGAGTGATGCGCAGAAACCCGTTATCTATCCCGGTGACCATCAGCCCGATAGCGTCCATGTGAGCGGCGATCATTACTTTGGGGCGCGGCTCTTGTGCCTCACCGTAGCGCATGGCATGCAGACTGCCATGGCTGCTCACCCAGGTGCGGTCGCTCAGTTCTTGCCACACGGGGGCGATGACATCACGAATCGGTTCTTCGTAGCCGGATAATCCGGCCACAGAAATCATCGATTTTACAAAAGGAAGGAGTTCAAAATTCATAAGCCTCTTTCATGGATTAAGGTTTGGGGTTGTTTGACCTTCTGGAGGGGTATCGCTTGGTTCTGGTGGGGGTGTGTCTGTCGGTATTGGTGTTTCAGTTGGGATTGGCGTCTCCGTAAGAGTTGCGCTTGGCTCAGCTGTGTTTGTGGGGGGAAAGGTTGCGGTGGCTGTAGGAGTAATCGAGGCGGTTCGCGTCAGGTAAGGTGTCAGCGTGATCGTTGCGGTCAGCGTAATTGTCGCAGTTCCGGTTGGGGTTGGTCTGGCAGGTTGAGGACCACGATCCAGTCTGAGCATAATAAAACCCAGTAGATAGCAAGGAATTGTTATCAAAATTAACAAGGTTAACAGGTATCGAATCCTTGTCTGTCTTGAAAGTTCTTCCAAACCATCCTCCTCGATAATGAGCTTATGTGTTAATGGCTACACCAGTTTTAGATGCAATCGAGCCTAACTTTTGCGAACAGCCCCATCGCATTGGTTTTCAAATAGCATCAATTTATAATAATACCATTGCCAGGTAATCTAATAACAGAATTGGGCTATAATAAGAGAGTAACTCATCCGAAACAGGAGGCTACTATGGCTACTAAGGATAAAGCAGGAAAAGAAGAACGTAAAAAACCCAAATTGTCTATCAAAGAGAAGCGTAAGGTAAAAGACGACAAGAAAAAGAACACGTCCGTTACCAACACCGGCGCTTAGACCAACTCAATTTCAGATAAAAGCCAGCTTTTGAAGCTGGCTTTTCTTGACTATAGACGTCTGGCGCCTCTTTCAGCCACTGGCCTGCTCACACGCGCATACAAAAAATGCTTGACATTCCTGTCTCAAACCGTTAGAATGTTTATTCTTGAAATCTGGATGGAGTACGGGCCTGTAGCGCAGTTGGGAGCGCGCTTCAATCGCACTGAAGAGGTCGAGGGTTCGAATCCCTCCAGGTCCACTTGAATAACAAGGGCCCATAGCGCACGCAGTCCCCTCACCGGGGGGTTGGGAGCGCCCTGGGAAACAAAAGGAGATTTTACATAAGGGCCCATAGCGCACGCAGTCCCCTCATCGGGGGGTTGGGAGCGCC
The DNA here is from genome assembly GCA_041655815.1 of Anaerolineaceae bacterium. Lineage (GTDB taxonomy): Bacteria > Chloroflexota > Anaerolineae > Anaerolineales > Anaerolineaceae > Mesolinea. Next base: position 2,139 of record JBBAES010000033.1, on the reverse strand, counting down.
CTGGGAAACAAAAGGAGATTTTACATAAGGGCCCATAGCGCAGTTGGGAGCGCGTCTCAATGGCATTGAGAAGGTCGAGAGTTCGAATCTCTCTGGGTCCACTAAAAGCAGCCGAAAGGCTGTTTTGCTTTAACTGATTACAGGAGCACATCAAGGATTGTCTTAATTTTATTTGGATGCCTGCGGCCAAAACCCGTGCTCGGTCAGGAGACCGGCACGATCAGTGAGCTTTAATTGATTATTGAGAAGGTCGGTTCTGGCGTCGCCAGAAGGCTGCGCACAGTTCGAATCTCTCTGGGTCCACTAAGAACAGCCGAAAGGCTATTTTGCTTTAACTGATTACAGGAACACATCAAGGATTGTCTTAATTTGATTTGGATGCCTGCCGCCAAAACCCGTGCTCGGTCAGGAGACCGGCACGATCAGAGTTGGGAGACCGGCACGATCAGAGTTGGGAGACCGGCACGATCAGAGTTGGGAGACCGGCACGATCAGAGTCGGAAGACCGGCACGATCAGAGTTGGGAGACCGGCACGATCAGAGTCGGGAGACCGGCACGATCCAAGATCATTGAGAAGGTCGGTACTGGATCCTTTTTTTGAATCCTCTCAAAAATGCATTACAGTAAAAAAAGAATATCTCGTGGGCAATAGCCAGCCCAATTGAGCTCATTTCAAAAATCGTCGGATCAGCCTAAACTTTCTCTCCGTATACGGAAAATATCGAAAGGGCAAATCCAGCCAGGTCGCTTTACGCACAATGCTGCGATAATGCGTAAAAGTGTCGAAACTAAACTTGCCATGGTAACTGCCCATACCCGATTGCCCCACCCCGCCAAAGGCCATGTGTGGCGTGGCCAGGTGGATAACAGTGTCATTGATGCAGCCTCCACCAAACGAACATTCTCTCAAGACCTTTTCTTCCACGGCACGATCCTGGGTAAACAGATAAAGAGCCAATGGCTTCGGACGGCTGCGAACGAATTCGATGGCCTCATCCAGTTTCGTCCAGGTCAAAACCGGCAAAATCGGACCGAAGATTTCCTCCTGCATTACAGCTGATTCCGGATCGACATCAATCAATACTGTCGGCTCGATCTTGCGGCGCGCATCGTCAAAGCCGCCTCCGATCGCCACTGTTTGCCCTTTCAGCAGTGCTTTTTTCTCCTGGTAATGCCGGTCATTGACAATATGTGCATGGTCCGCGTAGTCACCATCTGGAAATTTTTCTGCCAGAACTTCCCTGAAATTCTGGATGAGCGTATCCCGCGCGCTTTCTTCGACCAGAACATAATCCGGAGCCACGCAAGTTTGCCCGCCATTGAGCAGCTTGCCAAAGGCGATGCGTTTGGCCGCCAGCTTCAAATCCACACTGGCATCCACTATTGCCGGACTTTTACCGCCCAGTTCCAGCGTCACTGGGGTCAGATGTTTGGCTGCTGCCGTCATCACCACCTTGCCTACCGTAACCGAGCCAGTAAAGAAAATATAATCAAATTTTTGCTCAAGCAGGTCTGTGTTTTCCTGCCTGCCTCCCTGCACCACACTCACGTATTCTGCAGGATAAGTCTCACCCAGCAGGTCTGCGATCACCTGGCTTGTCGCGGGGGTATATGCACTGGGCTTGATCACTGCACAATTGCCGGCAGAAATTGCCCCGATCAGCGGGTCCAGGCAAAGCAAAACGGGATAATTCCAGGGTGACATGATCAGCGCAACTCCATATGGCTCCGGGGAGACAAAACTGACCGAAGGAAACTGCGCCAGTGGAGTGCGGACACGTCTGTCTCGCATCCAACTCTGCAGATGCCTGATGTGATAGCGGACCTCATCCAGCACCATACCTGTTTCCGCCATATAGCTCTCAAATGGCTGCTTGCCCAGGTCTGCCAGTAGGGCGTCGCTTATGCGCTTTTCAGAATCACGAACAGCTTGTTGCAGTTTTTTCAAAGCTTCCAGGCGAAAGGCGTAACTTCTCGTCGCCCCGCTAAGGTAATATTCTCGTTGTCGTTCAACCGTCTTTTTGATATCCATTTGTACTCCCCCGATGAGTATATCATTCGTAATGCAATCAACCTCAAGCTGAAGTTGTTGGAATGGGGAGCCTATCCATCTGCACCTCTCCGTAGGGACGGGGCTT
>JBBAES010000032.1:0-15025 GCA_041655815.1 Anaerolineaceae bacterium | reverse complement strand
GGGCTTGAAAAGTGAATCCGGGTTTAACTCAGCTGAACTGAGCAGCCAGAGCTGGATACAGTCGCCCAGCCTGAACGTAAACGTGGAGCTGCCGCTCAACAGTGAAATCCCCTCCTCATACATTCCAGACCAGGATCTGCGCATCAAGCTCTACCGACGCATCTCCACCCTTCGCAGCGATGAGGAAATCACACAGACCGAGATCGAATTTCATGACCGCTTCGGCGAACTGCCTGATAGTTTGAAGGACTTGTTTTTCCAGATGCGGGTGAAACTGGCCGGAGAGGCAGTCGGATTGGAATCGATTGGCATGATCAAACAACAGATCCTCCTCACCTTTCCCCCGCTTCCTCAGGGAGTCAAAGAACGCGGATTGCCAGAGGTCGACCCGCTGGCACGCGCCGGCAGAAATGCTTACTGGATCGATATCAAAAATCTCGATGGTGAAACCTGGCAGGAAGCGCTGATCCGTATTTTGCAAAAGCTGGCGCGCATAAGGCAAAATTAGGCAGATACTCGTACTCTACATATTGTGGCTGACCCGGAGAGTAAGTAAAAAAACCATCGGTAAATCGTGATTTTTCCCTTTTTCAGCCTGTGATATACTGCGAAATTATGATGTCTGCTTTGAAGAAACAGCCGGTGATAATGCAAATTGCGTTAGTTATAGCGCTGATTTTGCTCGGGATCAGCCTGATGGTCTGGTCACAAATCAAGCCATATCAATTAAACGTGAACGGAGAGGTGATTAACATGAAGGCACTGGCCTTCTATCCGCGGGACCTGTTTAGACTCGCCGAAATCGAGCTCCTGCCTCAGGACCGTCTCTCAGTCGATCCAGATCGCTTCAGCCTGGCAATTCCTGAAAAAATGCGATTAACTTCCGCCCGTACCGTCTCCATTAAAACTCCCGGCTCCACAATTGAAATCGTCACCGCCGAACTCTTCCCTGCCAGCATATTCAAGCAAGCTGGCATTCTGCTGTTCCCGGAAGACATTGTGCTGGCAAATGGAGAAAAAACACTTCCGATCCGGAAATTTCCGCCAGGTGAAGGATTGAGCCTGGAGTTACTGCCAGCCAAACAAATTGATATTTTTGTTGACGACCTCTACCACACCAGCATCTTCACGCAAACGTCAAGCTACCGGGAAGCTCTGGCAGAGAAAAGCCTGGAATTCAACCTCAAAGACCTCTTCGACCCAGACCTGGATGAGCCCCTGCTGGCAAACAACGATCTTCAAATTACCCTCGCCGAGCAGGTTTGCGTGCAGTCAGTTGCAGGGCAGTATTGCAGTCTCAGCGCTGCTGAAACCGTCAAAGACGCCCTGACAGACATAGGGATTCCCTTGCAAGGTCTTGACTACGCGCAACCGCCTGAGGGAGAAGCCCTGCCAGAGAACCGAATAATCACCATACATGAGGTAGAAGAGCGTCTGATCTTGCTGACCGATGAAACCAGTTTTGCCTACTCCTACCAGGATGACCCAAATACTCGTCTCGACACCACTGCCGTGCTCGTTCCTGGTCAGCCTGGTATTGATGTGTCACGCACAAGCGAACGCATAGAAGATGGACAACTCCTGCAAACCACATCAGAGGGTCCCTGGAAAGCCAGTGACCCGATGGACGGTGTCATGGGCAGAGGTACCCGCGCCGTCCTGCAAACCGAAACGGTGGACGGCCAGGAGATCGAATTTTGGCGCAAAGTCAGCGTCTACGCCACTTCTTACCATCCTTCCACCTTCGGTGACAACCCCAGAACTCGCTCCGGTCTGCCTTTACAAAAAGGCACGGTCGCGGTTTCTGCTGCCTGGTACCCCAGCATGGCTTTGCAGCGCGTTTACGTTCAGGGCTATGGCCATGCCACCATCGGTGACTCCGGCGGAGGTTTACCCGGCACTTATTGGATCGACCTGGGCTACAGTGATGAGGATTATGTTGGCTGGCACAGCTGGACGACGCTCTACTTCCTGCCCCCTATCCCAGCCTGGTACCCGGTGGTGCTGCCATGACGCTCAAACAACTAAACATCTTCCCACTCTTAAAAAGATATGGCATCAAACCAAAAAAGTCATTGGGACAGAATTTTTTAATCGAGCCGGCCGGTTTGAACAAAGTTGTTGTCGCGGCTGAATTGACACAAGACGATGAGGTGCTCGAAATCGGCGCCGGGTTAGGCAGCCTGACCTACCTCTTGGCACAAACCTCCCGCCAGGTTGTCGCTGTCGAAATCGACAAAGCTATGCTCCCCCCTTTGCGGCAAGCTCTGGCAGAATTTGAAAACGTGCGCGTCATTGGAGGTGATATCCTCGAACTCAAACCGGATGAATTGATGCAAGGGCAAGACTATGTCGTGGTTGCTAACATCCCTTATTACATCTCGTCTGCCATTATCCGCCACCTGATGGCAGCAAGTAAGCGCCCCAAGCGCGTGGTTTTGACCGTGCAAAAAGAGGTGGCTGAGCGCGTGCTGGCACGTGATGGCAAGATGAGCTTATTATCGCTTTCGGTGCAGCTTTTTGGGCAGGTCTCAATGGCCGGCGTGATCCCGGCAGGCAGTTTCTTGCCCACGCCGGAAGTCGATTCAGCGGTGTTAAAGGTAGAGCTCTACTCCCAGCCACTGGTTCCACTTGACCAGCAGGAAGCCTTTTTTAAGTTAGCCCATGCAGGTTTTGGACAGAAACGCAAAACCCTGCGCAATTCGCTCTCAGCCGGGTTGGCGCTTACTGCCTCTCAAGTTGAAACGCTGTTGCATGAGGGCGGCATCGATCCTAAACGACGGGCAGAAACCCTTTCGATCTTGGAGTGGAAGCGTCTCACAGAAACCTGGCTGATTACTTTTTAACGGCTTTTTTGTGTTTTTTCCCTGAGCGTATCGTGACCACTGCCCCAATCACCCCGGCCAGCCCTGCCAGCAGCACCAGTGGTCGTTCCAGCAGCCACAAAAAACCACTCAAACCTTTTCGTGCGTTTTCCACCAGACCGGTCTTTGGGGGCCTCACCTCACCAGCCCAGTCGAAGGTTATCAGGCGGGGCAGAAAGTCTTGTTCAACGCAGCCTTCCAGGCTGAAAACATAGACTGGTTTGCCGGATTGCCATGCCAAACGCAGATCGGTAGTAAATTCGTCCCAGCTCAAGGCTCTTGGCGCCTTGGCCCCTTCCATAACCACGCCTCCACCTGTGCTGCCAATCCCGATCGCCTGTGCCTCAGCGGCATAACTCCAAAGGATGCGGTTTCCCAGTGGTTGAAATAAGCTCGAGTAGAGCATCAACACTTCCCGGTCAACGGGCACGTCTACCAGACCGCCCAACCTTTGCGCCACTGTCGAGCCAACATTGCGGTCGTCAACAATAAACGGGAAGTGGTAGGCCTCAAGAAAATAGCCGTCGTCTTTGATAGTGAATGCCAGCTGCCGATACGCCAGGCTGGCTTGTTTGAGTGAGTTCTTCGAGAGGTAGCGCTGCAGTGCCTTCTTGAGAGCGCGTGTCCGCAAGAAATAGGCGTCGGTCATCTGGTTGATGTCGGGTTCGATGTCCAATCCGACTCCACTCCACTTCAACCCATTCTCATCACTCCAGACCGTGAAATCAGCATAACGCTGCAGTGCCTCGGCATGGTTCTCCATGTTGAACCAATATCCTTCTTCTTTTGAGAGCAGCAGCCAGGCTTTGAGTGGGATGCCCAGTCGGTTGAGTTTGCGCACGACTTCTACGCGCTCATCCGAAAAATCGAGGATGCCCATGGAGACGGATGCACCCAGCGTCTTCAAATCGTCGTAAACAAAACGGTTGTCAAAGAGCTTTTTGAGATCGGCTCCCTCAAGTTCGCAGAAAAAAGTTAAGTGAGAATGCATGGCTTTGTTACCATCCTAATTAACGTTTGGGGAGAGATTAAGTTGCGTTTTCGGAAAAAGATCGCTCATGTAAATTGGATTAATCAATAAAACCATCTGGTTGAACCTTTGCCTGGCTCACGATCACCCCCTCTTTCAGACCAAAGCCAGAGTTGTTCCCTGCTAATTCTGAATGGGGGCTTTAGCTGGAATACCAACCCGGCGGGGAAATTCGGCCTTGGTGGCTTTGACTTTCTCAAGCACCACCAGGAAACGTTCATCCTCCAGGCCAGGCAACATCACCGGGATAATCTCCTCAAGCTTTCCGCCTAGCAGTCGGATAGCGTTGCGGCTTGCTTCGGCTTCCCTGTGCGCGCTGGAACCCTTCTGCATTATCACCAGCCCCCCGACTTTGGCGAGAGGCAATAAGTATTCGACCAAAATGGGCATGTTCGCCACAGCGCGAGCAAGCACCAGGGGATATTGTTCGCGGTGAGCAGGGTCTTGCCCAATTTCTTCAGCGCGCGCGCTGCTAACCATGACGTCTTTCATATCCAGCAACTCAACCATATGCTCGCAGAAACCAGCCTTCTTTTTAACCGATTCCACCAGAGTAAGTTTTGCATCTGGAAAAATGATTTTCAAGGGAATACCAGGGAAACCTGCCCCTGTGCCGATGTCGATCATGGACTGTGGTACGAACTCCTGCGGAAAAGCCTTCACTACGCTGAGCGAATCCAAAAAATGTTTGGTCCGGATGCCTTCTGGTTCAACGATCGCGGTCAGGTTAAACTTCTGGCTCCATTCCTGCAATTCACGCAGGTATAGGTCAAATTGCTCCAGCTGTTTTTCTGAGAGTTCCACTCCAAAGTTAGTTTTCGCGTACGTATGCCAGTTGTCCATAGCCTTGATTATAAGGCACTACCCACAGTTTTTTCAATCATAAATGATGCGGTTTGCCACACGTTGACGCCTAACATGGCTCTTCCCCACAGTTATTTATCGTTACAGATTCTGGAATATGCCTGCCCCTAAATAGGCAAACAAGAGCATTTTGGCAATTTTTCCGATCCAGGTAAACAGCAAAAACTTCCACAAAGGCATTTTCGCCGCGCCAGCAATGAAACCTGCCATATCAAAGAGCGGATTAGGAATAAACGCCAGCAGGATGATCGGCCAGTTGTCATATTTTTTAATCCAACCCTCTAACCGTTGGTACCAGTCCAGGTTGGTCAACCAGACCTGACCGCCAACCCCTGCCATATAACCAGAAAGTTCTCCCAAAGCCGCTCCTGAACCCGATGCGATCGCCACCCAAAAAGGATTAAAGATTGCGCCCATTGCCGAAGTAAAGATCACCCCAGGTAAGGGGATCAATATGGTTGCGTTTGTCAGGATCGAAAGCAGAAATATTCCTGGGTATCCGTAGTTTTCAAGGTGTTGGATTTTTTCGCGGTGCAAAAGCAGCACAATGGTCAACGCCATCACTGCAACCAGCAACAAAACGCGCCAGGTCTTTTGTTTTATAGTGAATTCAGGCTTATTTTCCAAGAAAACTATCCGTGAATCAAGCTTTTAAGACGGGCAATGACCATTTCAGAAGCCACCTGATTGAGCCCACCCTCGGGGATGATTACATCAGCATAACGCTTGGTTGGTTCCACAAATTCAAGGAAACTGGGACGGACCATCTCGAGATACTGGTTCACCACCGAATCCATAGTGCGCCCGCGTTCAACCAGGTCCCGCCTGAGACGACGAATAAAACAGATATCCTGGTCTGTATCCACATACAGCTTCATGTCAAAAAGCTGCCTGAGTTTGGGTTCAACGAAGGTCAGGATACCCTCCACCATAATCAGTCGTTTGGGTTCGAGCGTATTGGTTTCTTTCGCACGGGTATGATTAACAAAGTCATATACTGGAACCTGAACTGTCCGCCCTGCTTTTAATTGGTGGATGTGTTCGATCATCAATTCGGTTTCCAGCGAAGAGGGGTGATCATAATTGACCTTAAGACGCTCTTCGAGAGGTTTGTGGTCCTGGTTTCGGTAATAAGCATCGTGGGGCAACAAAGCGATGTGCTCTGAGCCCATCTGTTCGAGAATAATTTCAGTGAGGGTTGTTTTCCCGGAGCCAGAGGCTCCTGCTATGCCAATAACAAAGAGAGGTTTGCTTGCTGCCATAGGGTGATTATAACCGTATAAATCGAAGTAACAGCTAAAAACCTGAGTACTGCTCGCTAAGTTTTTCATTCCTGCATGACTGACAAAATATATTAATTTTTGTTGCGTGCGAACAGCATTTTTAAGTTGTCCGGTCAATATCCCGCCATGCCATCCCTTCCTGCCAGAGCCGGTTAAGTTGAGCTTTGGGGGAATTTTCAATTACTCTCAGGTATAATCACATCAGGAGAGAAAATCACATGACAGCAAAAATCATTGACGGAAAAGCAACTGCAGCACGTATTCGCGCTGAGGTAAAAGAAGCCGTAGAAAAACGCATGCAGGCAGGCAAATCTAAGCCTGGCTTGGCAACTGTACTGGTCGGTGAAAACCCCGCCTCTCAGGTTTACGTCCGAAGCAAACAAAAAGCCTGTGCCGAAGTTGGCATCAATTCTTTCGGTTACGATTTGCCCGATGATTCCAGCCAGGAAGAAGTTGAAGCGTTAGTTCGTAAACTCAGTGCCGACCCGGCTGTAAACGGGATCCTGGTGCAACTGCCTTTGCCCAAACATCTGGACGAAGAAAAAGTGCTGACCTGTATCGATCTTACCAAAGATGTCGACGGTTTTCACCCCGTCAACATCGGTCGCCTGGCTCAAAAAGGGCGTGAACCCGTCTTTGTTCCCTGCACCCCTGCCGGCTGTATGGTCTTGCTGGAAGAATCCGGCGCGCAAATCTCCGGTGCTAACGCGGTAGTGCTGGGGCGCTCCAACATCGTGGGTATGCCAGTAGCCCTGCTGCTGGTCAAAGCCGATGCCACCGTCACCATCGTCCATTCCCGCACTAAAGACATACCAGCGGTCGTTCGTGGCGCGGACATCATCGTCTCAGCCATTGGGCAGCCAGAGTTCGTTAAAAAAGATTGGGTCAAACCCGGAGCTTATGTCATCGATGTCGGCATCAACCGTAAAGAAGATCCCAATGCCAAACGCGGTTATCGCCTGGTTGGCGACGTAGATTTTGACCAGGTCTCTGAAGTAGCTGCCGCCATCACCCCGGTTCCCGGTGGGGTCGGACCGATGACTATCGCGATGCTGCTAAAAAACACCTTGCGTGCTGCTGAATTGACTGACAACGCATAATTAAACTACTACTTTGGAGGACTCCATGTCGACCTTATTGGTAAAAAACGCTTCTATCATTGTCACTATGGACAAAAACGACCGTGAATTGAAAGACACGGCAATTTTCTGCAGGGATGGCGTCATAGAACAGATCGGGCCTCAATCCGAGCTTCCCCAGGAAGCCGACGAGGTGCTCGACCTGCAAGATCATATCGTCTTGCCTGGTCTGATTAACACGCATCACCACTTTTACCAGACTCTCACCCGCGCCTTGCCAGGTACCCAAAATGCCAACCTCTTCAACTGGCTTACGACGCTCTACCCAATTTGGGCACGCATCACCCCTGAAGACATCTACCTCAGCGCCCAGACCGCGCTGGCCGAATTGGCGCTTTCAGGCTGCACCACCTCCTCTGATCATCTCTACCTCTTTCCCAACGGCAGCCGGCTTGATGACGAAATTGAAGGCGCGGCTACAACCGGGATGCGTCTGCATGCCTCCCGCGGTTCGATGAGTCTTGGTGAGTCTCAGGGCGGTTTGCCGCCAGACAGTGTGGTCGACAGCGAAGAGTCAATTCTGAAAGACAGCGAACGCTTGATCCAGCGCTACCACGACCCATCCTTTGGCTCAAAACTCCAAATCGTGCTGGCACCTTGTTCGCCTTTCAGTGTCAGCACGCAATTGATGCGCGACTCAGCTGTTTTGGCACGAAAATACAATGTGCATTTGCACACTCATTTGGCTGAAACTGAGGATGAAGACGATTTTTGCATGCAAAAATTCGGTTACAAACCGGTCGCATACATGCAGTCGGTCGACTGGATTGGTGACGACGTTTGGTTCGCCCATTCTGTCTGGGTGAACGATGCCGAGTTGGACCTTTACGCCCACCATGGTTGCGGCGTTGCCCATTGCCCCTCTTCCAATATGCGCCTGGCTTCCGGGATCGCGCCGGTGATGAATATGCTCAGCCGTGGCATCAAACTCGGATTGGGTGTGGATGGCTCTGCCAGCAACGACAGCTCCCATATGCTCAACGAAGTTCGCCAGGCCATGCTGTTGGCACGGGTCAACAGCGGAATCAAAGGGGCTTCCCGCTCCGCGCCCGACGCTCCCCCGCTGATGACCGCTCGCCAGGCCCTCTCCATCGCTACCCGGGGTGGAGCTTCAGTTCTGGGCCGAAATGACATCGGCAGCCTCGAACTGGGCAAATGCGCTGATTTCTTCGCGATTGACCTGAACAAGCTCGATTACGCCGGTGCTCTTCAAGACCCGCTAGCCGCGGTGGTTTTCTGTGCTCCGGTTAAAGCCGACTGGACTGTGGTCGGTGGCGATGTGATCGTTCGCGAAGGGCAATTCACCAAATTTGAAATCCAGGCGCATGCCCGCAAGCACAATGCGGCCGCTGAACGCCTGTTACAAATTTAATCCATCTCTCACCTTCGGGAAAACAAGGAGAAGATTCAATGCAGAAAAAAGGTTTAGCTGTTGTCGCTGTCGGAGGGAACGCGCTGATTCTGGACAAAGACCACCAAACCGTGCCTGACCAATTCAACGCTGCGGTGAAAACAGTGAAACGTATCGCCGATATGATTGTCGACGGCTGGGACGTGGTAATCACGCACGGGAACGGTCCGCAGGTTGGTTTTATTTTGCGCCGTTCCGAGCTGGCCGCTCACGAGTTGCATCAAGTCCCGCTGGATTATTGCGGCGCGGATACTGAGGGTTCCATCGGCTACATGTTGCAGCAGGCCTTGTACAATGAATTTAGAGAACGCGGCATCAAGAAACAAGCCGCAACCGTAATCACCCAGACAATCGTGGATTCAAAAGACCCCGCCTTCCAGAATCCTACCAAACCCATTGGCTCCTTCATGGAAGAAGAACTGGCTATGGAAAAAAGGGAAAAAGAAGGCTGGACTGTCGTGGAAGATGCCGGTCGCGGTTGGCGTCGCGTGGTGCCTTCCCCTATCCCACAGACAATTGTTGAAGCCGATGCCATCCGCACCCTGATCGATAATGGTTTCGTCGTAGTTGCGGTTGGCGGTGGAGGCATTCCGGTGATGCAGAGAGAAGACGGCAGCCTGATCGGCGTGGAAGCCGTAATCGACAAAGACTTTGGTTCTGCAATTCTTGCCAGTATGATTGAGGCAGACCTGTTCCTGATCAGCACCGCTGTTGAAAAAGTGGCCATCAACTTTAATAAGTCCGGTCAGAAGTGGCTGGACAAAATAACCGTGGCTGAAGCTCAAAAATTGATCGAAGAGGGACAATTTGCCAAGGGTTCCATGCTGCCCAAGATAGAAGCAATTCTCAAATTTATGGCAGGCGGCGGGAAGAAGGCCCTGATTACCGACCCGGCACATATCAAAGATGCCTTGGATGGCAAAACCGGCACCTGGATCGTGCCGTAAAGACGGTATTAAAGTAGAATGTACCAATAACGGCCTGGATTCTGGTGGTGTTTGAATGCATTCAGCTTGCAAGCATCAAAAACCGTTACCTTTATCCCTCCTACCATTAAGCAAGCTCGGCTTTAGGGTAAAAGAACCAGACCGTATCAATTGTCGTTGATTTGAGTATGCCGAATAAATATGCCAATTAACTACTTTCAATGTTCTCAATGTGGGTGCAGGTTTGAACCCAGCCAGGTCACCTATACGTGCCTGACCTGTGGTGGCAACCTGGACATGCATTTCAGCTTTGAAGAAAACCCGGATGAGGTCGACCAGACCGCCATTTTGGACAGCAAAGAAGCTTCGCTCTGGCGCTACACCCCGTTGCTTCCCGTTTCGGACCCTGGCTTTGAACACACACCTCTTCACAAAGTAGGTTTTACATCGGTTTATCAACCAAAAACCCTGCGCGAAAAATTGGGGTTAAAGACCTTGTTTGTAAAAGATGAGAGCAGTAATCCCAGTGCCTCATTCAAAGATCGCGCCAGCGCCATCGTGATCAGCAGGGCGATTGAAGCGAACATTGACACCATTATCGCCGCTTCTACCGGCAATGCCGGCGCGGCAATGGCCTGCATGGCTGCCAGTGTCGGCAAACGTGCCATCATCCTTGCGCCCCGCTCTGCCCCACCAGCAAAAATTGCCCAACTGCTCACCTACGGCGCTGAGGTTATCCTGATAGATGGCAGTTACGACGATGCCTTCGATCTGAGCATCGCAGCGTCGAACGAATTTGGCTGGTATAACCGTAATACAGGTTACAACCCCTACACCGTCGAAGGTAAAAAGACGGCTGGGCTGGAAATATGGGAACAAGTTTTGCGCAGTTTGCCCTCTGAAAGGGACCTGAACATCTTCATCCCTGTGGGCGATGGCAATATACTTTCTGGCATCGCCAAAGGATTTCTCGACTTGCTCGCACTTGGTTGGATCGATAAGCTGCCACGTCTGATTGGCGTGCAGGCGGAAGGCTCCGCAGCAATTTACAATGCTTTTGTCCAAAACAGCGATCAAATCGAAGCCGTCCAGGCCAACACGATTGCAGACAGCATCAGCGTTGACATGCCACGTGATGGGCTACGTGCATTAAAGCGCGTACGCGAGAGTGAGGGTTTTTACATTACCGTCTCCGATCAACAGATCCTGTCAGCCATCCCTCAACTGGGCAGCGCAGGTTTGTTTGTCGAGCCCGCGGCCGCAAGTGCCTATGCCGGCCTTGTTAAAGCTCTCAATACCAAACTCATCGACCCGGCCACACCAACACTCGTGCTTGCTACCGGAAGCGGACTTAAAGATATTAAAGCGGTAATGCAAGCCGTCCACCCTGCCCCAATCATCGAACCAAGACTTGACAAATTCAAGGAGGCTTTAGGTGTCTGAACCAATTTTTAGCGTGATTGTCCCCATCTTCAACGAACTGGAGAACCTGCCCCTGCTGTACGACCGGGTCACGTCTGTGATGGATAGCACCAGCGAGACCTGGGAACTGATCTTGGTTGATGATGGCAGCTCAGATGGTTCCACGGATGTGATCCGCCAGCTGGCTGCCCAGGACCCACGTATCAGACCGGTGATTTTCGCGCGCAATTTCGGCCACCAGATTGCTGTTACTGCCGGCATGGATTACAGCCGGGGTCAGGCGGTCACGATCATCGATGCTGACCTGCAGGACCCACCAGAGGTCATCCTCGACCTGATCGAAAAATGGCGCGAAGGCTACCAAATTGTCTACGCAGTGCGCTCAGAACGTGAAGGCGAAAGTTGGTTTAAGCTGACCACCGCTTCACTTTTTTATAAACTGATCTACAAAATTACCGATGTAAATATCCCACTGAATACGGGCGACTTCCGCCTCATAGATCGCAAAGCTCTCACCGTTATCAACGATATGCGCGAGTGGAATCGCTTTTTACGGGGAATGGGCGCCTGGGTTGGCTTCAAACAAATCGGCGTTGAATACAAACGCCATGCCCGCCATGCCGGTCAGACCCATTACCCCCTCAAGAAGATGATGCAGCTGGCTTTAAACGCTGTCACAGGATTCTCCACCTACCCGTTGAAACTGCTTAACTATGGCGGGATTTTCCTGGTCGGGCTTAGCGTCCTCCTGTTGATTTTGTATCTGATTCTGGCAGCTTTCAATCGGGTCGATCTCTCCTATGTATTAGCAACCTGGCTGAGCCTTATTTTTCTATCCGGCGTCCTTCTGCTAGGCATGGGCATCCTGGGTGAATACATTGGGCGCTCATACGACGAAGCCAAAGGCAGACCACTATATATTGTCGCAGAAGGGCCAGAAGAACCATTTGACCCAACCCGGCTTGACCATAAAATTTAACCTCGTAAGGAACTGACTATGACCAAAATTGACCTGACCATCATGCATGACCGTCTCGAGAGAACGCTTGAGCGAGTTCGGGATAAGAAGTTCATCATCCCCACCCTGGCTCAACAAAAAGACCCCAGTCTGATTCCAGCTGATTTCCAGGAACGTCTTAAAGAAATCGGTCTCTGGGATCTGCACCCCTTAAACCTCTTTCGAATCACCTGGAAAAACGAGCCGGTACCTTTTGGAGGTGGTTTTGGAAACGTAAATTACCTCGAATTTCCAAAATCTCTCACCGGCGTGGATGCCCGAATCGTTGCCTTGGTGGGCAAGTGGTTCCCAACCGGGGTGCATAAGGTTGGCGCGGCATTTGGCTGCCTGGTTCCGCGTTTGGTAACCGGTCAGTTTGACCCCACCACGCAAAAGGCGGTCTGGCCTTCGACCGGGAATTATTGCCGCGGTGGCGCTTATGACTCATACTTACTGGGTTGTAAATCGATCGCTATTTTGCCTGAGGGCATGAGCAAAGAACGTTTTGAATGGCTTCGCACTGTAGCCGACGAGGTCATCGCCACCCCCGGCACCGAGTCTAACGTTAAAGAGATTTTCGACAAGTGCTGGGAACTGCGCCGAAGCGGTCAGGATGTGGTCATCTTCAACCAGTTCGATGAATTCGGGAACTACCTTTGGCATTACATCCTCACCGGCGACGCGCTCGAAGAGGTCGCTCATGCGGTGATGGGTCCCAATGATCGTATAGCCGGCTTTGCATCTGCTACGGGCTCTGGTGGAACAATCGCATCGGGCGACTACCTGAAACAGATCTTCCCACACGCCAAGATTATCGCCAGCGAAGCCCAGCAATGCCCGACCCTGCTGGAAAACGGTTTTGGTGCCCATCGCATTGAAGGAATCGGTGACAAGCACGTTCCCTGGGTGCACAATGTCAAAAACACCGATTTTATTACCGCTATCGACGATAACGCGGTGGTTAACCTGGCCCGTCTTTTTAACGAAGAGGCTGGCAAAGATTACCTGGTTGGAACTGGAGTGGATGAAGCGCTCGTCAAGGACCTGGACTTACTCGGATTTTCCAGCATCTCAAATATCCTTTCAGCTATCAAGTTCGCAAAATACAGCGAACTTACAAGCAATGACATTGTTTTAACCGTGTTAACCGATTCGATGGAACTGTACAACAGCCGTCTGGTGGAGTTGAACGAGGAATTCGGAGAGTATACCCGCGATAACGCCATTGCCGATGATGCTCGTTACCTCAAGGGGCAGGCCATCGATTACATGCAGGAACTCAGTTATTACGACCGCAAACGCATCCATAACCTGAAGTACTACACCTGGGTAGAGCAACAAGGCCGCACCTACGAAGAAATTATGGATCAATGGTACGATCCCGATTACTGGACTGAAATCCAAAGCCAGGGTCCGGAAATTGATGCATTGATTGAAGAATTTAACCACAAAGCCGGAGTGAAACTCTAAAGGAGCTTTATTGAATCAATCGGCCAACATTCCTGATACCAGCCTGGTTATGGTCGCGGTGATCCCATCACCCCGCGACCTCGATATTGCCCGCTTGCTGGGCTGGTATCGTATCCCGCTCAAATCTGCCCCAAAAATTATCGCGGTAGACTATCTGGCTTTCTATCAGACCTCTAACTTTCCAAAAGACCAGCAAGCTCAAATCCACTGGCTTGCCCCGATTTTAGGGCACGAGCTCACCACCAGGGCCGAGCTGATGCAAGACCAGTCCAACCACCCGCGTGCTCGGGAAGAGTATTTCAAAATTCAACTCGGTCCTCTTCTTGAGTTAAAAAATCCGATCCCTGCCCGAAACTGGAAGCGTGTGACCTTTTTTTACACCACCGGGCAGAGAATCAAAGCCGCTGAAAGCCTCAATGACCTGCCGGTTCACGATGAAGAAAGGCCGATTTTATGGCAGGCTTTACGCGAGCGGGCTCTCAAGAGTGAAGAATACCAGGCGAACGAACTCCCGGAAATCCCGCTGGACCCAGCCTTACTGCTGTTGTTGAGCGGATTGGCCAAGCCCAATTCATAGAAAGGGTTTACTTATGAAAACCATTATCAAGAACGGCACCATCGTGACGGATAAAGCCAGTTTTAAAAGTGATATTCTGATCGAAGGCGAAGTGATCAGTCAGCTTGCCGAGTCGATCAGCGCTGATGACGCCAGGGTAATTGACGCGAGTGGCAAATTGGTCCTGCCTGGTGGAATAGACCCACATGTTCATTTGCACCTTGAAATGATGGGCACTATTTCTTCCGATGATTACTACAGCGGTGGAAAAGCGGCGGCTTTTGGTGGCACCACCACTGTGATCGATTTCGTCTCACAGGGCTCGGGCAGCCTCGCAGAAAGCATTGAAACTCACCGGCGTTTTGCTGACGCCACCACCTCTATCGATTATGGCTCGCATATGAATATCAGCCGTTTTGATGATCAGGTCGCTGAGCAAATCGCAAGCTTACCTGAATTAGGGATCACCACCATCAAAGTCTTCACCGCTTACAACGGGCGTCTGCGGATAACTGATGGGGATGTGTTTAAAGCCATGCGAGTTGCCGGTCAAAACGACATACTGACCATGGTCCATGCAGAAAATGGCGATGTTATCGAAGTTCTGGTAAGCGAAGCCCTTGAAGCCAGTTACACCCAACCCATCTGGCACGCTCTCACGCGGCCAGGCTGGGGTGCGGTGGAAGCCAGCCTCCGCGCCTTCAGCCTTGCGGCCCAAGCGGACGCCCCGGTCTATCTGGTGCATATGAACATGGCTGGCGAGGTCGACCAATTGAAGTACGCCCGCTCGAAGGGCATTTATGCCATGGGCGAGACCTGTCCGCAATACCTCTTTTTCACAGCAGAAAACTTGCTGCACCAAGATGGTTCCAAATTCATTTGTTCTCCCCCTCTGCGCTCCGAGGATGACAATGCCGGGCTATGGCATGGACTGCTGGACGGCACCATCCAGGTCTTAGCCACAGACCACTGCCCCTTCTTCTACAACGGTCAGGTGCCAATCAACTATGAAGGTCAGGATATTGCCATACCAGGGAAAGAATTGGGCAAGGATGATTTCACC
>JBBAES010000031.1:0-15030 GCA_041655815.1 Anaerolineaceae bacterium | reverse complement strand
CAAATCTGAAGTCGAGCTGATCGCCCGGGCAAAAGCCCAGGGCGTCAAGATCACTTGCGAGGTCACGCCCCATCACCTTTTCTTGAATCAAGAAGACGGCAAGCGGCTCGGATCATTAGGCGATATGCGCCCCGTTTTGCAGCCCCAGCAAGATGTCGACGCGCTCTGGCAACACCTCGGCACGACCATCGACTGCGTTGCCAGCGATCACGCGCCCCACACGCTCGCAGAAAAGGGCAGTTCTGCTCCTCCCGGCATCCCTGGGCTGGAATCGACCCTGCCATTATTGCTGACGGCCGCATCAGAAGGGCGGTTGAGCTACGATCTCATCCCTGTATTGCTCGATGAGAACCCGCGTAAAATTTTTAACCTGCCCATCCAGCCAAAAACCTGGATTGAAATCGATCAGAACGCGTCCTACGAGTTCCCTGACCACCCTCTTTACACCAAATGCGGTTGGTCGCCCTTTTCTGGTATGAAAATGACCGGTCGGGTTACCAGGGTGGTTCTCCATGGACAGGAAGTTGCTTGCGACGGCCTGGTTACTGCCAAATCCACCTCAAACCAATTTTAAAATCGGAGTACTCATGGAAAACACTGTTCTAGCCCCTCTCTTCAACCTGGAAAGTTTTGAAAGAACACCGCTTTTTACTAACGGATTTTACAAAAAGGACATCCTGTCGGTCTCTCAATTCAATAAAGATGACCTGAATTACATTTTCACCCGCGCGAATGAAATGCTTGAGATGAGTCAACGCTGGGGAACCTGCGATTTGCTCAAGGGCTATACCTTGGCCTGTGTCTTCTACGAGCCCTCAACCCGCACCAGCTCATCATTCATCGCCGCCATGGAACGCCTGGGCGGCAAGGTCATTCCGATCACGGAAGGTATCCAGTATTCCTCTGTCTCGAAGGGAGAGAGCCTGATCGACAGCATGATCACGCTGGAACAATATTGCGATGTGATTGTCTTGCGCCATCCCGAAGTCGGTTCCAGCGCGGCCGCGGCTAAATATGTGGATGTGCCCATCATCAATGCCGGCGATGGGGCCGGCGAGCATCCTACCCAGGGGCTGCTGGATTTGTTCACCATCCGGCGCGAACTCGGCAGGATCGATGGCTTGCGCATAGGTATGGTAGGCGATCTGCGCAACGGTCGCACGGTACATTCGCTGACCAAGTTGCTCTCTCAATACGATGTTTCATTCCGCTTTGTATCACCCGACACGCTGCGTCTGCCGTTGGACCTGACAAACTATCTGATTGACAAAAAGCTGGACGTACGCGAGTTTAGCAAGGTGGAAGATGTCATTCGCGATGTGGACGTGCTCTATGTCACGCGCATTCAGAAAGAGCGTTTCGTCGACCTGGCGCAATATGAAGAGGTCAGGGATTACTTCCTGATCAACAGCGAGCTCATGACCAGCGCGAAAGAGAAAATGATCGTCATGCACCCCTTGCCCAGGGTGGGTGAGATCGAATATAAGGTAGACAAAGACCCGCGTGCGGCCTATTTCCGGCAGGTGCAAAACGGGCTCTACATTCGTATGGCGCTTTTAGCAGCTGTTTTAGGCCGGGCCTGACCAACTGTTGGTTATTCGCAAAACGTAGCCAAACCCAGTTTGGATGTCCCTGCCGTGAGGATGGTTTGCGCGAAAATCCGGGAAAAACGAGTATGCTTAACCTCAACCCAAGCCTAACCGCCAGCACCTAAAAAACGGAGGAAAGATGGACTTTATCAGCAAACTGACCAGGGCAATCGATCGCAACCAATCCCTTTTGTGTG
Source organism: Anaerolineaceae bacterium (assembly GCA_041655815.1). Taxonomy (GTDB): domain Bacteria; phylum Chloroflexota; class Anaerolineae; order Anaerolineales; family Anaerolineaceae; genus Mesolinea. The sequence continues at coordinate 13,244 of JBBAES010000031.1, read as the reverse complement.
TGGGTCTTGACCCTGATCAGAAAGTTTTACCCCCGGGTGACGATGTCTATGGACGCCTGCTGGTCTGGGCGGAGGCTCTGATTGAACAAACGAAGGACCTGGTCTGCTGCTACAAGCCCAATATGGCCTTCTTTGAGCAATTTGGCCCCAAGGGAGTGCGCGCCCTTCAGGAAGTGGTGCGGATGATCCCTGAGGACATCCCGCTGCTTTTGGATGCCAAGCGGGGCGATATCGGCTCGACCGCTGAAGCCTACGCCAAAGCCTGCTATCAGTGGTTCCAAGCAGACGCGGTCACGCTTTCCCCTTATCTGGGGCGCGACTCGGTCAAACCCTTTGTGGAAGACCCGGACAACACTGTGTTTTTGCTCTGTCAGACCTCCAACCCCAGTGCAGCCGAGATCCAGGAGCACGGCAAGCCGGAGCTCTATTTGCATGTAGCCGCGGTGAGCAAATCCTGGGGTGGGGAGGGGCAAATCGGGCTGGTAGTTGGCGCGACTAAACCAGAAGCGCTCAAGAATGTCCGCCAAATCAACCCCAGCGCCTGGATTTTAGCCCCCGGGGTTGGCGCTCAGGGCGCAGACTTGCGCCAGGCGCTGACTGCCGGACTGCGTGAGGACGGGTTGGGCATGATCATCCCTGTCTCCCGCTCGGTCATGAATGCCGAAGACCCCCGGGCTGCCGCGGCAGCTTTGAGGGACGAAATTAACCTGATTCGGGCTGAAGTTGTCTCATACAAACAATCCGGGCAACTGCTCGAAACCGAGGAGCCTTACCAAACTTTAATCGAAGGGTTGTTTGAGGTCGGCTGCGTCAAATTTGGGAATTTCACCCTTGCCAGCGGGAAGCAATCGCCGGTCTATCTGGACCTGCGTCGGCTGGTTTCTTTCCCTGAGGTGCTGGAAATGGCTGTGAACGCCTACCTCAACATCCTGGTCAAATTGCAATACGATTTCCTGGCTGGCGTGCCCTATGCGGCCTTGCCAATTGCCTCGATCGCTGCCTCAAAACTGATGAAGCCGATGGTCTACCCACGCAAAGAGGCCAAGCAGCACGGCACAGGTCAGATGGTTGAGGGCGTTTTCAAGCCTGGACAGCGCGCTGTGATGGTGGAAGATGTTATCACCAGCGGTGGCAGTCTTTTGACCACCCGAGACGCCTTACAGGCGGTCGGGCTGACCGCCGATCAGGCTGTGGTGCTGGTCGACCGCGAACAGGGTGGGCTGCAGGCGCTTGCGCAAGAAGGGATTACCGCGCAGGCGGTTTTGAAATTTAGCCAGATTCTGAATGTTCTGCGTAAGGAAGACAAAATCGACCAGTCCACCTACGAAATGGTAACTGCATATTTGAAAGGATAGCTGTGGAAGAGTTTCTGCGTACCAACTTTCTCGGGATCGCCCTCAAAAATCCTCTGGTGGTTGCCTCAGGCGTTTTAGGAACCTCAGCCAGCCTGATGGAACGGGCCGCCCGTGAAGGGGCTGGCGCGGTCACCAGCAAGAGTGTTGGCCCCGAACCGCGCGAAGGTCACGCCAACCCCGTCTGCCTAGCCTGGGGCAACAGCGTGATCAATGCGATTGGGCTGACTAACCCCGGTTGCCAGCAAGAATTGCCGACCCTGCTTGAGACCAAACAACGCTTAAAAGCGCTGGGCGTGCCCCTTTTCGTTTCGATCTTTGCCAGCAAAGCGGAAGAATTCGGGGAAGTCGCAAAAGTTATCGCGCAGGCAGAGCCCGATCTGATTGAGGTTAACATCTCTTGCCCAAATGTTGCCAGTGAATTTGGCGAGCCGTTTTCCGCTAACGCGGCGAGCGCGGCAGCGGTGACCAAAAGTGTGCGCGCGGCGGTCGATTTTCCAATCAGCATAAAACTTGCGCCGAATGTTCCCAACCTGTCGCAGATTGCCAGAGCAGTTGTGGCTGAGGGAGCCAATGCCATCACGGCTATCAACACTGTGCCGGCGATGTTGATTGACGCCCACGCTGGCAGACCGGTTTTGAAAAACAAAACCGGTGGGCTGAGCGGACCAGCCATCAAACCAGTAGCGCTGCGAGCGGTCTGGGAACTGGCACAAACCATATCCGTCCCCATTATTGGAACCGGTGGGGTCACGTGCGGGCTGGACGCGGCTGAGATGATCATGGCCGGCGCAAGCCTGGTGGGGGTTGGCTCGGCGGTCGTCAGCGGGGGGCCGGCTGTTTTTGCCAAAATCGCCCAGGAATTAGCAGAGTTTATGCAATCAGAAGGCTACCAAAACCCGCATGAAATGCGCGGAAAGGCTTTGTGAGCTTTGTGAAGGACTTTAAAATGGAACCAGACGATCAAAGCGGGTTGATGCAAGCCTTTGAAGTTGCCAATGTGATCAATGAGAATGCCCATACGCGCACGCTTCTTTTTAAAGGAAGACTGGAAAGCGCGCAGCCGGGTCAGTTTGTGATGGCATGGCTGCCCGAAGTGGGCGAAAGACCTTTCAGCATTGCCGCATCAGTGCCACTGGCCATAACGGTGAGCAGCGTGGGAACGGTTAGCGCTGCGCTGCACCAGCTCAAACCTGGTGAGCGTGCCTGGGTCAGAGGTCCATTGGGGACTGGCTTCCGGCTCACAGGCAGCAAGCATCTCTTGGTAGGTGGGGGATATGGGGCAGCCCCGCTTTCTTTCCTGGCAAAAGAAGCGCTCAGACAGGACGGGCAGGTGCGGGTCTGTCTGGGGGCGAAGACCGAGACGGAGTTGTTGATGCAGCAGAGACTGCACGACATGGGCTGTGAAGTGCGCGTAGCTACAGAAGATGGGTCAAAAGGTGCCCGGGGGCTGGTCACGCAGGTGGTAGAGCAAGCGATCTCAGATGAGCGCCCGGACTGCCTTTATGCCTGTGGTCCAACGGGGATGCTGCTGGCCCTGGCAGAACTTTGTAAGCGCCACCAGGTCCCGGCGCAGCTTTCCTTTGAGGCCCTGATCCGATGTGGGGTGGGGTTGTGCGGCTCATGCGAGTTGCCCGATGCGGTATGTAATCAGGTCGGTCTTCCCACCGGCTGGCTGGTCTGCCATGACGGACCGATAGCATTTCTTTCGTAGGTGCTGTTCCTGTACATAGCACCAGCGCGGTTTAAGCCTTTTGCGTTGGTTTGTGAAACAAAAGCCGCAAAAAGAGGATGAAGGCCAGCACAAGGGCTGCCAGGGTAACAAAAAATTGCAAATCCAGGAAGCCGTTAATATAATCACCGCGCATATTGAACGGCCAGCCCAACATGTCCAATGGGATGCCGATCAGTGGGGAGAAGGTTTCCGATTTTCCGTTGATGGCATGCTGAATGTAGCCGCTTAGAGAATAGACTAGCCCGATGCACAGATAGGCGATGATGATGAACCATACGATCTTGCCAAAGGTGACCTTTCTTTTCATAGCTGCCTCCTGGATTGCGATTGAATAAATAAATTATCCCATAAATTGGGGTAGTAAATACCTGGATTTGACCTCCTCTAAAGCGGGGGAAATATAAAAAATCTTTTACTCCGCCACTTCACCTTGCTCGAACACAACGCAGGCGTAAGCCGGCAGCCAGAGCGCGCCGCTCTCCGCGAATTCCGCCTCGCCAAACCGCAACCCTTCGGGGTCCATCCTGTTCTGCCTGACTACCCACTCGGGGACAGCGTGTTCACGTTCACTGAAGTTTGCCAGAATCGACAACCTTTCGCCCTGATTACGCCGCACAAAGCCCAAAACGGATCCATTTTGCGTGTTTATCACTTCCAATTTGCCTCCAGCCAGTCCTGGTAAGTCTTTGCGCAATTCAATCAAATCACGCATGTGCTGGAAGACACGCCCCGGCACGCTGTCGGCATCCAGACGCTGTGAGTAGCGCAGCGGGTCAGCAGCCGGGCGATGTACCCAACGGCTGTCTTTTTTGTGGTCAGGACGCTCCAGGTAGCTGTAGTCATTCAGGGTGGCAACCTCATCCCCGAGATAAATCAGCGGAACCCCGCCAGCAGTCATGATCACAAAATGCAACAGCCTGATGCGTTTGATGGCCAATTCGACTTCTTCAGGTCCTTCTTCAACCAGAGCTTTTTCGAGCCCTGCCAGCGACGCGCAGGTCCCGGATATGCGGGTATCGCCCGTCTTTGGGTTTTCCTGGAAGGGTAGCCCGCGCGCGAAACTGCCCGGGAAGCGACCCCGGTAGAATTCGTTTAAAAAACGGCGGTGATCGTAGCCATTGATGCCCAATCTGGCGGCGTCTTCGTCCGAAAAAGTCCAGCCAATGTCGTCGTGGCAGCGAACGTAGTTGACCCAGGCGGTACCCTCAGGCAAGTCAAATCTTTCCTCCAGTGCCTGCGCAAGCAAATTGACTTCGCGCGTGGCCAGACTGTTCCACAACAGCGCCATCAGCAGCGGGTTATAAGAAAGCTGGCACTCCCGGGGTGAAATGTATTTGATCACTTCATCCGGATGCACAATTGCCTCAGATTTAAACAAAATTGAAGGCGCGGCCACGCGCGTGATAGCGTTGAAACCCTGCAAAATGGTATGCGCCTTGGGGAGGTTTTCGCTGGAATTCCCCAATTCTTTCCAAATAAAAGCTACCGCGTCAAGCCGAAAGATCTCTATGCCCTGGTTAGCCAGGAAGAGCATTTCTTCGCTCATGCGGTTGAAGACCACCGGGTTGCTGTAATTCAGATCCCATTGATAGGAGTGAAAGGTGGTCCAAACCCAGGATTGTATCTCTTCGAACCAGGTAAAGGCTCCCGGGTGTTCATCCGGAAAGATTTCTCTCAGGTCCTTTTCATAAAGGTCAGGCACACTGCGATCCGGGTAAATACCGTACATCTGGCGGTATTCTGGGTCGCCTGCTTTGGCTTTTTGCGCCCATTCGTGTTCATCGGAGGTGTGGTTGATCACCAGGTCTGCTACCAGGCTGATGCCTTGCTCGCGCAGCTCGCGTGAGAGCTGCGCCAATTCGGCCATTGTCCCCAGCGGGGGATGAACTTCGCGGTAAGAACTGATCGCATAGCCACCATCGTTTTCGCTTTCAGGCATTTTGAAAAAGGGCATGAGATGAAGGTAGGTCAGACCAAGCTCCTTGAAGTAAGGGATTTTGGCGCGGATACCCTGCAGGTTTCCGGCAAAAAGATCCACATAACAGACCCCGCCCAACACCTGGTTGGACTGGAACCAGAGTGGGTTCTGCTCCCGGCGCTGGTCAAGCTCGCGCAAATCCGCAGGGCGTTCGAAGACAGCCTGCGCCATACTCCTCAAGAGGTTCTCAAGGTGATAGACCATATCGTACTGTTGCCCGTAAAGGTGGTGGTAGAGCTCAAATAACTGCGGAAAGTGTGTCTCAAGACGTTTGGTAAAAAGCTGCCAGCCTCGCGGGTCTTTCCGAATAGAAACAGCCAGGTCAGCCTCCAGAGCAGGCAGCAGGCGTGCCAGCACGCGGCTGGCTTCCAGTTGCAGGTCTACCATCCCGGTTTTCATTGATGCTGCTCCCAGGCTTGCTGAGCCAGAGCGAATGCGCCGTATAAGCCCGCTTTGCCTTCCAAACCGGTCAGCACGATATAAGATTCAAGCTGCTCTGTGATCAGGGGCGTTTGCATGTATCCGTTGAGCAAGCCTACAAATTTCTCGCGGATCATTGGCAGCAGCTGTTCCTGTGCCATCACGCCACCACCCAGGATAATCCTTTCAGGTGCCAAAGCACAAGTCACTGAGACCAGCGCCTTGGCAATGTATTCGGCTTCCAAATCCCAGGCCTGGTGGCCCGGAGGCAGCTGGTCGCCCTTGAGACCCCAACGTTTTTCAATCGCCGGACCTGAAGCAAGCCCTTCGAAACATACGCCGTGGAAAGGGCAAATCCCTGGGAAGGGGTCTTGCTTAGGGTCGCGCGCCAATAAAATGTGCCCCATCTCGGGGTGTAAAAAGCCGTGAATAAGGTTTCCTTCCGCGATGATGCCCGCGCCAATGCCGGTACCGATGGTGAAGTAAACCAGATTACGCAACCCTTTGCCTGCTCCCCAGAAGGACTCAGCCAGAACCGCGCCGTTGACATCGGTATCAAATGCGATTGGCAGCGCTAAACGTTGTCTGAAAAAGCCGACCACATCCGCGCCAGACCAACCGGGCTTGGGTGTGGCCAGAATTCGCCCATAACCCTCGGAAGTGGGGCGCGGATCCAACGGTCCAAAACAGGCGATGCCCAGAGATTGAATCGTGCCAAGATGGGCTTGCTGCTGGAAGAATTCCGCGCAGGCAGCAAGGGTTTCAGCGGGATCGGTAGTGGGAACGCGCCTCTCGGCGAGGATTTGGTTGTTTTCATCGGCCACAGCACAGACAAACTTAGTGCCGCCACCTTCAATTCCAGCAAAAAGCGGTTGAATCATCAGCAGCCTCCGGGGTAGAAAATAGTTTGAAAAGTTAAAAAAAGCTTACGATCCCAAAAAGTGGGTAAAAAGTGTGTTTGGTTATCTGCCATACTTCATCTGGGCTAAAGCCTTGCCAGAGTTACCGTCATTTGAGTCGGTTCGTCCAAGCAGGTTCTTGTTGCACCTCCCGCCAGCGTCAAACCTGGCGTGAGTATTTTTATGATGACATCTTCCGTTTAAGTATGGTTCCATGCAGCTTATTCCAACTCGACAAGAATCAGTGCTTATCTGACCCCAGGTAGCCAGCTTGCGGGCTGTTAGGACCAGTAGCCTCGTTGGGTAGGTCGGGCCCCACAGGTTTCAACCAGACAAAGCCATACGGCGCGAGGGTATAGTCGCCCGGCAAGATACTCTCCCCAGTCAACAGGTCCAGAAAACTTTTTGCGGTCTCAGGTATCCAGCCTGAAACTGGCGCATCGGTCAGATTGTTCAGCACCACAATCCGCTGCCCTTGCCAGGACCGTTGATAGGCCACAACTGCTTTTGAATTGAAATTAAAGTGCTTCCAGGCGAATTCTCCTCGCCCAAATAGCCGCCACTGCTTGCGCACCGCGATTAAATGGCGGATTTTGTTCAAAAGCGAATCCGGGTCGTTCTCCTGGGCGGCGACATTGACCACCTGATAACCATAAATCGGGTCGGAAATAACCGGCGCGTAAAGTCTTTCGGCGGGCGCTTCCGAAAACCCGGCGTTCGGGCTGTCATCCCACTGCATGGGCGTGCGCAAACCGTTGCGGTCAAATAGATCAACGTTGTCACCCATCCCGATTTCATCGCCATAATATAGAAAGGGCGAACCTACCATGGTCAACAGCATGGAGTGCAGCAGCAAAATCTTGCGCTGATCATTGTCCATCAGGGGTGCCAGACGGCGGCGAATGCCCAGATTGATGCGCTGTTTTGGGTCAGGGGCATAAGTTTCCCACATCCATTGGCGTTCCTCTGGTGTGACCATTTCAAGGGTCAGTTCGTCATGACAGCGCAAAAAAGTTCCCCACTGGCAACCCTCCGGCAGCTCAGGGGTGCGCGCCAAGATTTCCTCGATGGGGGTGCGATCGCCTTTTGCCAGCGCCATAAAGAGGCGTGGCATCAGCGGGAAATGGAAATTCATGTGCATTTCATCGCCATCGCCGAAATATTCAATCACGTCCTCTGGCCACTGATTGGCCTCACTCAGCAGGAGCGTTTCAGGCTTGTAGTCGTCAACGAACTTGCGCATGCGCTTCAGATAGGCATGGGTTTCGGGCAGGTTTTCGCAGTTGGTGCCTTCACGCTCAAAGAGGTAAGGCGGGGCGTCCACGCGCAAACCGTCGGCTCCCGCGTCAATCCAGAATTTGACCACATCCAGCATGGCCTGCTGAACTTCCGGGTTGTCGTAATTCAAATCGGGCTGGCTGGAATAGAAGCGGTGCCAGAAATATTGACCGCGTAGTTGGTCAAAGGTCCAGTTGGAGGTTTCGGAGTCGGTGAAGATGATCCGCGCCTGCTGATATTTTTGGTCGGTATCAGACCAGACGTACCAGTCACGATATTTGGCATGCTCAGGGTGTTGGGGGTCACGGGAAGCCTGGAACCAGGGGTGTTGATCGGAGGTGTGGTTAGGGATGATCTCGACAATGATTTTCAAATTGCGCCTGTGGGCTTCGGAAATCAACTTCTTGAAGTCTTCCATGGTGCCATAGGCAGGGAAAATGTCACAAAAATCGCTGACGTCATAGCCGTCATCACGCAGCGGGGATGGCATGATCGGCAGAAGCCAGATCGCGTCCACGCCCAGGTCTTTTAGATAATCCAGTTTGCTGGTCAGACCAGGCAGGTCGCCCCAGCCATCGCCATCCGAATCCTTGAAAGCACGTGTGTTAAGTTCAATGAAAACGGCATCTTTGTACCAGGAATTGTTTTGTGTCATTTTCATTCTCCTTATTATCGGCGGCTGGACATAAAGCCCAGCCGTACGGAAGGGGTTCATCTCCCTCCGCTAAGATCCAGCCGTACGGAGGGGGTTCATCTCCCCGATTGCCAATTCCAGCGGCTTTGACATCAAGTCGTACGGGGAAGGCTTGTCTCCCTCCGCTAAGATCCAGTCGTACGGAGGGGGTTCATCTCCCTCCGCTAAGATCCAGCCGTACAGAGGGGGCTTGTCTCCCTCCGCTTCATCCGCTTGTCAATTCCCAGCGGCTGGACAATAGGCCCAGCCAATTCCATCTATCCTTTAACCGAGCCAGCCATCATGCCGCGCACGAAGTAACGCTGTAACCCCAGGAAAACTAACAAGGGTAAGATCATGCTGATGAAGGCAGCAGAGGTCATCAGGTGCCAGTCCTGGCCTTTTTCACCGACCAGGCGGGCGACCGCAATAGTAACGGTTTGATTCTTTTCACCCAAAAAGACCAGAGCGACCAGGTAGTCATTCCACAACCAGAGGAACTGGAAGATGGCGAAAGATGCCAGCGCGGGAACAGACAACGGCAGAATCAGTCTGGTAAAAATGGTGAAATTGGATGCGCCATCGATGTAAGCCGACTCCAGTAATTCACGCGGAATAGTACTGATGTAGTTAAAGAGCAGGTAGGTCGCTAGCGGCAGACCAAAGCCAGTGTGCGCCAGCCAGATGCCTAAAAAGGTACCATTGAGCCCCATGTTCACATAGTCTTTAAGGATTGGAACCAGGGCAATCTGCAAAGGTACCACTAACAATGCCACAATAATGGTAAAGACAATGTTGCGCCCGGGGAAATCCAGCCAGGCAAAGCCAAAGGCGGCGAATGCCGCAATCAGGATCGGGATGATCGTGCCCGGAATGGTGACCGCCAACGAGTTCAGGAAAGCGCCGCTCAGGTTATTGCCGGTACGGGTGATTGTCTGCCCTTCAGCATTTTTATAGCTGATGGTCTTACCACCCAACACATCTGAGTAGTTTTTGGTGGTCAGATTGGTAGCAAAGCCGACCCACCGAGGCTCTGAAATGATGGCGGTTCGAGTGCGTTTGTTGCCATACCAGGTAATCAGCCGCCCGTCATCCAGCTCCACCGTGTTTCGGAACTGATCAAAGGTGGCCGTTTTTCCCAGTATTTCAAAGGAACCATCAAGATCCACAGCCTCAGGGATGACGATGCGCTCGATTTCTACATTCTCTTTGTGAGGGAACACATTCCACCAGCCACTGCGGAAAATTTCATCGGGCGGGCGGAATGAGGTAATCAGGATACCCACAATTGGAACCAACCAAACCACACAGATGATGATCAGGATGAAATTATTCCAAAAGGCTGACTTTTGCTTCTCGGTTTTTAAGGTTTTCTTAGCCATCAGAACCCCCTTCTTGATTGATTGAATTGGCGAACGTTATTGATAATCACCGGGGTCACCAGCAGCAGCAAGACGATGGCGATGGCCGAAGCCTTACCTGCGTCAGTATAAGTAAAGCTTTGCAGGTAGAACTCATTGGCAATCACGTTAGTCCCGTTATTGCCTCCCGTCATCACACGGACGATATCAAACGTCTTCAGGCTGAAGATCACGATGGTAGTGGTCACCGTCAGCAGGGTTCCTTGAATATAGGGCACAATAATTGAGAAAAAAGTCTTGACCTCAGAGGCACCGTCGATGCGCGCGGCTTCCAGCAGTTCAGCCGGCACACCTTTGATAGCGCTGGAGAGGATCACCATGGCATAGCCAGTCTGCAGCCAGATCATGATGACAATCAGGAAAAAGTTGTTCCAGGGCGGCAGGTTTAGCCATGGTTGCGAGTTCCCTCCCAGCGCCAGCACAATCGCATTGAGCAAGCCAATTTCCTGGATGCCGACCCCTGTGCCTTTGTAGGTGTAGATAAACTTCCAAATCACACCAGCTCCGACAAAAGAGATCGCCATAGGCGTGAAAATGATTGATTTATAAATCACTTCTGCCCTGGTGCGGTCTGCCAGGGTCGCAATCAGCAGTCCCAGCCCAACGCTAAATGATGTGCCAAAAACCAACCACAACAAGTTGTTGCGGAAAGTTTCGAGCATGCGCGGGTCAGTGAAAGCAAATTTGTAATTGTCGAACCCGATCCACTCCGTCCCCAGGTAGTTGCGGAAACTGGCGATCAGTGAACGAAACACCGGGATTGCCAGGAACCAGGCCATAATTACCACAGCTGGGCCAACAAAAACAAACGGCTGCAGCACCCTGGAAATCTCTTTGGGCAGTTTCATAACAAGCCAGTTGGTGACCAGGTAAAGCAAAGCGACCCCACCAACGCCCCAAACGATCGCTACGGAAACCTGAACGATTTGAGGAGCGTTAGCTCTTTGGAGAAATAAATATCCCTGCCACAAAACCAGAAAGGTAAGTGCAGGGACGAGGATAGATACCAGAATTTGACCCAATGTGGTTCCAAACCATGCCAGGATCTTGTTAACCGAATTATTGCCATTTGGTGTTGGCGTTTTAGCTTCTACAATACTCATCCAGTCACCTCCTCAGCTATTGGGAGCTTAGTGTTTGGAGAGCAGGCTTGGTTCTGGTGCCTGCTCTCCAGTTTTCAAGCTAACTAATACTGGCTATCGTGCTTACTTTGGCCAGGAGGCATCAATCTGTTGCAGGGCTTCCTGTCGCGTGATCGAGCCGGAAACATAATCGGTCATGTACTTCCAGAAGGTACCAGCACCAACAGCACCCGGCATCATGTCGGAGCCATCGAAGCGGAAGGTCGTGGCATCACGGATGGTTTCAGCCACACCACGGGTCACGGGATCAACGTACCAGTCGAGGGAAGCATCATTGTGGGTCAGGATAGCGCCACCCTGCTCAACCCAAACCTTGAGGGATTCACCGGTTGAGAAGTATTGGATGACTGCGCGCACTTCAGGACGATCGTTGAAGACGGCATAGATATCGCCAGCGCCGAGTACGGGCTTGCCAAATTCTTCCTTGATACCGGGCAGGTAGAAGAAGCTATAGTCTTCACCAGGAACGGTCTCTTCGGGGAAGAAGGTGGTTACAAAGTTGCCCTGTCGGTTGAACCAGCATTTAGGCGGGTTTTCGAACATGGGTTTGGGGGCATCACCAAAGTTGATGGTGGGGATGGCAGCGCGGCCGCCATAGACATAGTCGTCATTGAACCAGATAGCTTCGATGTAGTCGAGCACTTCGTTCATTTCGGGTGAGTCGAACTTCAACTCTCCCGCAACCCATTGATCATAGGCTTCAGGGCCAGCCACACGCAGCATCAGGTCTTCGATCCAGTCGGTCATGGTCCAGCCAGTGGCCGCACCAGATTCGATACCGATACACCAGGGGGTGTCGCCATCAGAAGCGATATCTTCGGTGAGTTGCATCATTTCATCCCAGGTTTCAGGGACGACGTAACCGGCCTCATCAAAAGCCTTTTTGGGATAGAAGACGAAAGACTTACCATTGGCGCGAGCCCAGATTCCAGCAACAATGTCGCCGTTGGGTCCGGTCATGGTGCCCAGATCTTGCCAGGCCTGGGTATAGTTGGTCTTAATCCAGTCAGGGTCGATCAAAGTTTCCATATCAATCGCATAACCTTTTTCCACGGCATATCTTAACAAACCGGGTTGGGGATAGTCAGCGATATCGGGGGCGTCACCACCATCCAATCGGATGTTGATGTTGGCTTCAAATTCCTTTGAGCCGGTATATTGGATGTCGATGCCGGTTGCATCTTCGAAGGCCTTGATGCTGTCATTGAAAACGACCTCATCCTGGTCTGTGAAGGGGCCAGCCATGGTGACAACCGTGCCCTTGTACATGCCAGCGTAAGCATTGGCAAGTTCCTGTCCTTGTGGGAGAGGAGCAACGGTATCAACCGGTGTTTCATCATCCACAACAGGTACTTTAGTTGCAGCAGCCTGGCAAGCGCCAAGCAGCATGGTCCCGATCAGCAGAATGGCTAATGTTGACCAAAGAACGTTTTTCTTTTTCATTTTTTCTCCTTTGAATAGTTATTAATTGTTAACACAACTTGCTAATTTGGCGGGTTTTGTCTTGGTTCTCCTCTTTGCTCTCCTTCCTATCTCGCTTGAAGATTGGCGAATAATTAACCGCGTGGGCACGGTGACCGAGCGACACTCGGGCAGCTCTCCACGCATTAAACGGGTAAGTAATTTATACGACCCAACGGCAATCTCCTGCCCCGATACGGCCACTGAAGTCAGCCTGGGGCTCATATAAGATGCCAGCGGGATGTCGTCAAAGCCTACAACAGAAATATCATCCGGAATCGATAGCCCGTTCTCACGAATGGCCGCGTAAGCGCCCACAGCCAGATTATCACTGGCCACAAAAACTGCCGTGAATTCCTGTCCGGAATCCAACAGAGAGCGCATTCGCGTGTAACCACTGTGGGTATCAAAGTCACCTTCGCGCACCAGCTGAGGGTCAAAAACAAGCCCCGCCTGCTGCAACGCTAATTTGTATCCATCCAGCCGTTGGCTGGCTGAAGTGAAGGGTAGAGTGGCGTTGGTAATGCAGGCGATACGCTCGTGGCCCAATTCGATCAGATGGTTGACAGCATTTTCAGCCGCTGTCCGGTTGTCGACATCTACCGAATGAAGTGTTGAGCCCGGAATATAACCCATCAGGACCACCGGGATGTCAGACTCTTCCAGGGCGCGAATGCCGCTATCGTCCATGCGAGGGGTCATCAGAATGATGCCGTCAATGTGATGGGCGCGGGTCAGTTCGAGGTAAGTCTCCAGTTGTTGACCCGGCTCGACCCATTCCAACAACAACCCCTGCGAATTTTGCTTGAGCACGTCTAACAACCCACCTAAAATTTGGGGCAGAAAGGGGTCAGTTGCAATGTATTGCGGAGCGCGGCTGATTAT
>JBBAES010000030.1:0-15717 GCA_041655815.1 Anaerolineaceae bacterium | reverse complement strand
CTATTGCGAGACTTCCGTTACCGACCCGCAAGAAATCGCCGAAGCAATTTACAACGCCATCCAGGAATCAGGCGCCAGCGGCAAACCTGTGGCCGTCTCTTTCATCGGCGGCGATCGCTGTGAAGAAGCTATGAAATGGCTGATTGAACATGACATTCCCACTTATGACGCCCCTGACCTGGCAGTCAAGGCATTGGCCTCCTTGCGGAAGCAGGAAGACATGATGAAAACCGCGCACAACAACCTGTACAAACCGACTGATATCGACAGCGAAAAAGCCCGCCAGATTATCGCAGGTGCCCGTGCCAATGGCAGAGAAGCTCTGACCGAAGTCGAAGCCAAGCATGTCTTCGCTGCTTATGGGTTGCCCATAACCCCCACCGAGCTTGCCAAGACCGAAGAAGATGCTATAAAACTTGCAGAGAAAATCGGTTATCCAGTCGTGATGAAGATTGTCTCTCCCGATATCCTGCACAAGTCGGATGCCGGCGCGGTCAAGGTCAACATCAAAAACGAACAAGGCGTCCGTGACGCCTGGAAACTTATCATGGAGAATTCGCTCAACTACAAAGCCGATGCAGAAATCGATGGCCTGGCTGTTCAGGAGATGGCTCCCTGGGCGACTGAAGTAATCGTGGGTTCAGTCAATGACGCCACTTTTGGCCCCACCCTCATGTTTGGGTTAGGCGGTATCTTTGTCGAGGTCATGAAGGACGTAACCTTCAAAGTGGCCCCGATCGACGAAGCCACTGCACTGGATATGCAGTCAGAAATCAAGAGTTCTAAGATTCTTGAAGGCGCTCGTGGCGAGGCACCTCGCGACCAAAAAGAGCTGGCAAAAGTTTTGGCACATTACTCCTACATGATCTACGATCTGCAGGACGAAATAGCTGAATCAGATGCCAACCCTGTCATCGTCTATGAAGACGGTGAGGGAGTCTCGGTTGTCGATGCCCGCATCATTCTGACCAAGAAATAAAGTATTGTCAACATTAGTTCATAAAAAAAAGCCACTGTTTTACAACGACAGTGGCTTTTTTTTATTTTGCGCATGTTAGTGATAGAACTGCCAGAGAAAAGACAGCATATCTGCTGGGTACGAACATCTACACTGAACAGAAGGTTTATAATTGGGCATCATTGAGTACAATCAGTGTTGGTCTTCAAACGAGATGTTGAAAGGAAGCAAGAATGACAAAAAAGAATTTTTTGATCGACATGGATGGCGTTTTAGTGCACGGCGCCAACATGGTTCCGGGAGCGGATAAATTCATCCAGAGGTTAGTTGACGAAAAACGCAAATTCTCGATTTTAACTAACAATTCCAAGTACACTACCCGTGATTTGGCCCACCGCCTTAAGAAAGCTGGTTTGGAAATTGACGAAGACATCATCTTTACATCGGCAATCGCCACTGCTGAATTCCTCGCCAGCCAAACACCAAACGGCGCTGCTTTCGTAATAGGTGAAGTTGGACTGACAGAAGCAATTCACAGTCAGGGATTCATCCAGACAGCATCTGATCCCGATTTTGTAGTCCTGGGCGAAACCTCCTCATACAGCCTTGATCAAATCACCAAAGCGATCCGGCTGATCCTTGGTGGAGCACGTTTTATCGCCACCAACCCAGACCCAAATGGACCTTCTGAGAGTGGCATCGTTCCTGCCACTGGCGCTATGGCGGCTTTGATTGAGAAAGCTACGGGTAAAGCGGCTTTCTTTGTGGGCAAACCCAATTCCCTGATGATGCGAACCGCCCTTAATCATTTCGGTATGCACTCTGAAGACACCTACATGGTGGGCGACCGCATGGATACTGATGTGCTCTCGGGCATCTCGGCAGGTATGGAGACCATTCTGGTCTTATCGGGTTCCACAGCTTTCGATGAAATCGACAACTATCCTTACAGACCCAGACATGTGTTCGATTCTGTCGCCGAGATCGATCTGGATAAATTCGATTAATCTTATGAAGTTCAGCCGACGTGATTTTCTTAAATTCAGCCTTCTTGGACTTGGTGCTTCTGCCTTCACACCCCCGGATAAGGAAGGCTTTTCAGTTAATCACCCCAGACTGATGCTGGTAGGAGAAAAACAGGGGGTGAGTATTTATAAAGAACCGGATGAATCCAGCGTTATCGTTTACCAAAGGCAGTACAACGAAATCATCAATGTTTACGAAGAAGTAATAGGGCCGAATGGTCCCGCTTGGAATCCGATTTGGTACCGCTGTTGGGGCGGATACGTCTTTAGTGGTTACCTGTACGAAGTACGCTATGAATACCAACCGCTTTCAAAACCCAAGCGTGCTTCTGGTCAGCTGGCAGAAATCACCGTCCCCTATACTCGATCCATGTATTACAGTTATGACGAAGGCTGGGAACCTCTTTGGATGTTTTACTATCTCTCCACGCATTGGATCACCGATGTAGTTGAAGGGCCTGACAAACGACCCTGGTACCGTGTGGAGGACGAACTTGGTCGCACCAAGACCGCGATCTCATATGAACACGCCCGCCTGATTCCAGATGAAGAATTTGAGCCGATTCACCCGGAAGTGCCGTTTTCTGACAAAAAAATCGACGTCTCTATACCCCTTCAGCGTCTGCAGGCTTTTGAAGGCGATACGCTTGTCTTCGAAACAAAAGTATCCACAGGATTCCCAACCGGGGAAGGTAAGTATTCTATCAAGACCAAAATGCCCTCCAAGCACATGGGTAACGCCGTTTTGACCAGCGATATTCGTGAGAGAATCTGGATGGGAGTCCCCTGGACGTGTTTTTTTGAGATGAGCATGGGGCTGGCAACCCACGGCACCTTCTGGCATACTAATTATGGCACGCCTATGAGCGGCGGCTGCATCAACCTCTCACCCGCAGATGCCAAATGGGTCTATCGCTGGACCAACCCAATCGCCGCCCCTCAGGATTGGGTAAAACACGGTTGGGGTACCATCATCGATGTACACAAATAATCAGACGAATTCCTGAAAAGCCCTGTTCCCAAACATAATACCCCTTTGTGTCAGCACCAGGTGAGAGCCGTCAGCCTGCGTCTGCCATTCACCCAGGCCAGAATGCAGAATCCTGCCGATCTCCTCGTCAAAAACCTTTTTCATCTCTGCCTGATGGACACTTCGGAAACGACTTTCTGAGATCCCTTCGCGGGTCATTCGCAGTCCCAGCATCATACTCTCTTGCATAGCCATCTGTTCGTCGATAAATGATTTTTCTTCCAGTGCCGGGGAAAAAGATGATGCAGGATCATTGCCTCGGTTCAACCTTTCAATATAGGCAGGAATCGTAGTGACATTCTGGAGACGATAATCCCCAATTTTGCTGTGAGCACCCGCGCCGAGACCGAAGTAATCCTGATTTCGCCAATAAACCTTATTGTGCCTGGATTCAAAAGGCTCGCCTTTGGCCCAGCTCGAAATTTCGTATTGATGTAAGCCGTTCAGTGGCAGAAAATCCATTGCCAGTTCGAACATATCGGCGACTAAATCTTCGTCTGGCAATTCAAGCCGACCTGCTTCGATCTCTTTCTCAAAAGGCGTGCCGGGCTCAATAATCAGGGAATATAACGAAAGATGTTGGACTCCAATTGAAGTGGCCTCCTCCAGGTTCTGTTGCCAGATATTTAGCGTTTGTCCGGGCAAACCAAAAATTAAATCAAGGCTGAGATTATCAAAGCCTGCCTGTTGAGCATCCCCAATGCTCTTCCGGGCTTGCTCAGCTGAGTGGATTCGCCCTAACAGCTGCAAATCGGAATCGAAGAAAGACTGGATCCCCAGGCTGAGTCGATTGACACCCGCTTCTCGCATAGCCTTCAAGCTTTCGCTTGAAACGGTGCCTGGATTAGCCTCAAGTGAAATTTCTGCAGAAGAACTTATCCCTATCAACTGTTCGATTTCCTCAAGCAAGCTCTCGACCTGGCCAGGCTTAATTAATGAAGGAGTTCCGCCCCCAAAATACACGCTATTTGCCTTGTCGGTTCCAGGCAGGCTCAAGCGCATTTCTCTCTTCAGCGCGTCCAGATAATCTGGTATAAAATGACCCATATGAGCATACGTGATAAAATCACAATATTGACATCTTTGAACACAAAATGGAAAATGAATATATACTGCTGCCATCTGCAAATTGTACCAATACAGCTGCACAGCAGCAATTTTTAAGTAATGAGTAGAAAAATGAAAAACAACCAACCCGATATGCCGGGGAACAAAAGCCGTAATTGCCCGGTTTGTGGCACAAAACTTTCTGAAAATGCCCGCAGATGCCTGGTTTGTGGAACCGATTTATCAGACAGCATTGCTGCACCTAAATCAAAAAGCAAAACCGAAAGAATCGATTCGAAGCGAATCCCTGAGGTAAAAATCAACCTCATCGCTCTGATCGCGATCATTGTCCTGATCCTGGTTCTGATCGGTCTTCTGATTTTCTTTATAATCAATCGCGGTGAAACACAGGCAGATGTGCTGACAAACGCAGAGATGACCGCCACCACCACGCCCACGCTGACAACCACGCCAAGAAACACCGCTACCCAGACCCCTCTTTCCACCTGGACGCCACTGCCTCCGATCGAATACACGGTTAAAGATAACGAAACTTGTCTGGATATCGCCCTGCAGTTTAACACTTCGGTACAGAGCATCATTCTTGCCAATAACCTCAACACCAGCTGCCTGATCAGTCCTGGGTTGGTTCTACAAGTTCCTCAACCCACACTGACGCCATCGCCTGTGCCGACGGCGACTCCAGAAGCATTTATCGCGGATGTTGAAATGTGTACGCACACCGATACCATCATAGTAGACGCTAACATGACTCTTAGCTCTATTGCCGCCAACTACAATGTTTCCATGTCGGATATCCGCATCTACAACAACCTGCCCAACGATATCGTCCGGCAGGGTCAGACGCTGATTATCCCCTTATGCGACCGACTGCCAACCGCCGGCCCAACGCTTACGCCTACGCCACTCCCCCCTTACCCTGCGCCTAACCTGCTGTTGCCCCGATCCGGTACTGCTTTCACAGCACAGGATCAAGCTGTGACTCTGCAGTGGGCGTCAGTAGCCTCCCTGTACCCCGGCGAAGTCTATCGGGTCATGATCCAGGACCTTACGTCAGCAGAAGAAAAGATCCTGGTGGATTATGTGAGCGACACCAAGTTCATTCTGCCAGCCAGTTTCAGACCGACCGACACCAACCCGCACATTATTCAGTGGAGTGTCTCGGTAGCGCGCCAGATCAATTCGGATCCTAACAATCCAATCTACGAAGAAGCCGGAGCAATCAGTGCGTACCGGGTTTTCAGCTGGGTAGGCAGCGGCATCTCACCCACAGCGACTCCCTGAAGTTCTCGAATTTCCTGTAACTTAACAAAAAAAGCGAGCAAGAGCTCGCTTTTTTGCTGCTAAGACAGTGTTATTTTGATAATTCTTGCAAATAGTGCGTGGCCGAAATGGCCGCCGCGGCACCCAGACCAGCAGATGTGACCACCTGTCGATAGTACGGATCGGCAATTTCCCCGGCAGCAAAGACACCTTTGACGCTGGTTTCCATGCGGCTGTCGACCTCAATCGTGCCCCGGCTTGTCAGCTTCAGCTGACCTTCAAGTACGGCGGTATTGGGAGTATTACCGATAGAGACAAAGACGCCATCGGTAGGGATTGTTTCCTGCTGGCCTGTTATGACGTTTTCTACCAGGAGCTGTTTGACAGTCTCTTCGCCGATGATTTCTTTTACAACCGTATCCCAAATAAAGTTGATTTTGGGATTCTCAAGCGCTCTTTTTTCCAAAATAGCGCCTGCTCTGAGCGTATCACGGCGATGAATTATAGTGATGCTATTTACGAACCGGGTTAAAAACAAGGCATCTTCCAGAGCCGAGTCACCCCCACCGACCATGTGAATATCCTTGTTTTTGTAGAACCAGCCATCGCAGGTGGCACAATAAGAAACACCTCTGCCTGTGAATTCCCTCTCACCAGGCACGCCCAGCTTACGTGGGTCAGCCCCCATGCAAATGATCAGACTATCGGTGGTGTACATCGTATCTGAAAGACACACCTCAAAAGGACGCTGATCAAGCCTGACGCACTGGACCATGTCAAACACGATTTCTGCGCCAAACCGCTTTGCCTGGTTTTCAAATAGTTGACCCAGATCGCTGCCTCCAACACCTTCAGGGAAACCGGGGTAATTTTCAATTAAATGCGTCTGGGACGCTTGCCCATAAAGCGTCATGCCCGTGACCAAAAGAGGTTTTAGATCGGCACGTGCGGCGTAAAGCGCAGCAGTAAAACCTGCCGGACCTCCTCCCAAAATCATGATTTGTCGATGCTCAACAAATTCCATTGTTATGATACCCTTCTTGACATAAATTTTCGCATTTGCGAAGTTGAGTTCCTGGGATTAGGGTACAAGAACGAGGATTTCATATCCTTATTGCGTTTCGCCTGAAGGTTACAAAAACAGTAACCTTTTGTTCTGAGCGCGCGTGAGACATCTTGGGATCTCAGGTTGGTTGACCAAGTCCAAAACTTATGCCTCAAACCCAGCTCAAGCAAATCGCCATGCTCAGGCCTCATCTCGTCTCCGTTAATGACATGAGTTATTGATCAATGCTATCATGAAACCCACTCAAATAGAATATAATCGTACTATCATTAAGAGAAAAGGACAATTATGACTAACGTTGAAAATGCAATTAAGTACTTCTATGACAATCAAAACCGCATGACAGATTCTTATCTCGACCTGGTTCGAATACCTTCCATTTCTAATGATGCTGACCGTCGTGATGATATGGTCAGAGCTGCTAATTTTCTGAATGATTACCTCAGCAAAATTGGTTTTGAAAAGACAGAAATTTTTCCAACCGTTTTGCATCCTATAGTATTCGCTGAGAAGAAGTCCGCAGATCCAGCTGCGAAAACCTTGCTGATCTATGGACATTATGATGTGCAGCCAGTCGACCCGCTGAATGAATGGAAGAGCGATCCATTCGAACCCGAGTTTCGAGGCGAGCATCTCTTTGGCAGGGGCGCCTCAGATATGAAGGGGCAGGTTATGGCAACTATCTTTGCTGTTGAAAGCGCTCTGCAAAGCGGTGATTTGCCAATCAACATCAAATTCCTGATTGAAGGCGAAGAAGAAATTGGCTCTGTCTCGTTGGAAGATTTCATCAAAGGTCACAAAGATGTGTTAAGTTGCGATATGATCCTCAATCCTGATGCCGGCATGGTTGGCAAAGACCGACCTACCCTGGTTTACGGGCTGAGGGGCATGACTTACTTCGAAGTGCGCGTCGACGGACCGAAGGCAGACCTCCATTCCGGGCTCTGGGGCGGAAATGTTGCCAACCCGGCCATTGTACTTTCTGAAATCATCGCCAAATTGCATAATCCCGATGGATCGGTCGCCATTCCGGGTTTTTATGACCAAATCCCTGCAATGACAGAGGAAGAGCGGACCAGAATCGCCTCGAATAAGCTGACCGAAGAGGACATCCTGGAGATAACTGGTTCTCCCGCGCTTTATGGCGAGGAAGGCTTTACTCCTGTTGAACGACAGGGCGCCCGCCCCACGCTGGATGTAAACGGTTTGTATTCCGGTTTCATCAGCGAAGGTGCGAAAACTATCATTCCCGCTTACGCTAAAGCAAAAATCTCCTGCCGGCTGGTACCGAACCAGGATCCGTTGGAAATTTTCGAACTTGCCAAGGATTACATTTTATCGATCGCGCCTGACACTGTCAGGACAACCATTTTTCTGCACAGTGCCGGCCCTGCCTATCTGGCAGATGACGCGCCTGGCGTGCAAAATCTTGTGGACGCGATGGCTGAGGTCTGGGACAACCCGGTCACCTATAAACGAGAAGGTGGCAGTATCCCGGTGGCGACCGTGATGCAGCGAGAGCTGGGAGTGAAATCGCTCCTGACCGGTTTTGGGTTGCCGGACGACGCCATCCATTCACCTAATGAAAGAATTAACTTTCCAAACTGGTTGAAGGGAATCGAAGCTTTGATCCATTTCTATCTAAGTTTCGGAAAGGCATAAGTATGCCTAGCGACAAAGCCTTACGCCTGCCGTCCTACGGTGGTCAGGCTGTATTGGAAGGCGTGTTGATGCGCGGGCGCACCAACCTGGCCATGGCAGTCAGGGCGCCTTCAGGCGAGATTGTGACCTATGAAGAACGACTGCCCAATCTTTATCAATCCAAATGGATGAAGGTGCCGTTTATCCGTGGGATCATCAGTTTGAGGGATTCGCTGAGCCTGGGAACGCGGCTTTTGACCCAATCAGCAAACATTGCCTCCGGCGAAGACGAGCCACTGGAAGGCGGTGCGCTTATCGCAACCGTGTTGGTATCGCTGACTCTGGGGGTAGGTGTGTTTTTCGTTTTGCCGGCGTTACTGGCAGGTTTTGCAGATAAAGCTTTCCAACTCGACCCCTGGTGGAGCAACTTGCTTGAAGGCGTATTTCGATTGCTGATGCTGATAGTTTACCTCCTGTTGATGGGAAGGGTGCCCGAAATTCGGCGGGTCTTCGCCTACCATGGCGCGGAACACAAGACCATCAACGCTTTCGAAGCCGAAGCTGAAATGACCCCTGATACGGTTGGACTGCAATCCCTGGTCCATCCACGCTGCGGCACGTCGTTCATGCTCACATTAGTCTTACTTTCTGTGCTGATATTCACCTTGCTGGGTCCTCTCCCTTTAGTCACACGGCTGATATCGCGTATTTTGCTGCTGCCTGTGATTTCTGCGATCGCATACGAATACATCCGCTTTGCAGCCAATTGGATGGAGCGTTCAGCTTTTGTACGTTGGTTGATCCAACCAAATTTGTGGCTGCAAAAATTGACCACCCGCGAGCCGTCGCCTGATATGCTCGAGGTTTCTATCACAGCCTTCAACCTCATGCTGGCGGCTGAGAATAGCCAGGCGTCATTATGAAATTCTGGAAGCAGTATCTCGGAGGTATCCTTGTTGGTCTGTTGCTGAGCGGTCTTATCAGGATGGTAAGCCTGAACAAAAACGAACAAACCTTCAAACTAATCACAGTAACTCCAAATCTGACCCCGGAGCCAAGCTCGACTTCAAGTCTGATCCAGGTTCATGTGACTGGTGAAGTGATGCAGCCAGGAGTTTACAGCCTGCCAGTAGGGGCTATTGTTCAGGATGCCATCAACGCGGCTCATGGTCCGACGGAGCAAGCAAGAGAAGATTTGTTGAACCTGGCAGCGGCCCTGAGCGATGGCCAGCGTTTGTACATCCCATCGTTGCAAGAGGAACAAGCTTCGCTTGAAACAGATTTGCGTCTCACAGAAATCGATGACAGCAAACCGATCAACATCAACACAGCCAGCCAGGAAGAATTAGAAGACCTGCCGGGCATCGGTGAGGTCCGCGCGAAAGCCATCATTGCGTTTCGCATTCAAAATGGATACTTCCTGACAATTGAGGATATCTTAAAAGTGAACGGAATTGGCGAAACTACCTTCACGCAGCTGAAGCCGCTGATCACAGTCTCGCCGTAGAAGGAGTATGTCAACCAACCAACAAATACTCCCTATTATATGAGATCGAAGGTGGCAGGTTGCATGCGTAGTAATCATCCTTAAACAGATCGTTCAGGCGCAGAGACCAAAATAAAATATGCCCAACCTCTAAAAAGCCAAATGGTGTTCAAAAGGTATAATAAGCTCATGGATTTTCACAACAAATTACAAGATGACCTGATAGCTTCCATGAAAGCCAGAGACGAGACCCGCAAGTGGGTGGTTAAAATGCTTAAATCCGCCATCCAACTCGCTGAGGTCAGCAAAGGCGAGCCTCTGTCCGAAGAGGAATTTCTGGCGGTGGTGCAAAAAGAGATCAAAGGCCGACACGAGGCTCATGCCGATGCGTTAAGAGCCGGCCGACAAGACCTGATCGATGCTGCCAATGCTGAGATTGACATCCTCAAAACCTACTTGCCAGCCCAGCTGAGCCGGGAGGAGTTAACCGGAATGGTCAGGCAGACAATTGAACAGCTGGGAGCCAGCTCAGTGAAAGACATGGGAACAGTTATGAAGACTCTGCTCCCCCTCTTACAAGGACGTGCGACCAATTCAGAAGCCAGCCGGATTGTAAAAGAAGAGCTAAGCAGAGAGTAACTTATGAGAAGAATGGCAAAACAGCAAGATGAACCTCTTGCCACAAGCGGCGCGATCAAATTAACCATTTTGATCGTGACTTGCGTGCTTGCCTTCGGAGGCTTAGTGCTTCCCGATTTGCTCAATCAACAAACACAAATGGTCCAGGTCGGTGAAGTTTCTTCTCAAGAGATACTCGCGCCATATTCCGTTACCTTTGAGTCGCGGGTATTTACGGATATCGCGCGGGAGAACGCCGCCTCAGCGGTAATGCCAATTTATCTGCCTCCCGACCCCAATATAACCCGCTCACAACTGGAAAAATTGGAAAACGCACTTTATTTCATTTCAACGGTTAGAAGCGACAACTATGCTACTCAGAATCAAAAAGTACAGGATATAGAATCACTGTCCGATTTGCGCCTGAGTGATGCCGATTGCATTGCTATTCTGGAGTTGTCTGTCCAGGAATGGCAGGCGATCAGCTCTGAAGCCAGCCGCGTCCTCGAAGTCGTCCTCCGGGAAAGCATCCGCAACAACCAGCTGGGCACAGTTAAAAGCAACCTGCCAGCGTCGATAGATTTTGCCTTCCGCAGTGAACATACTAAACTGATCATTTCGATCATCTCTCCTTTCATCGTTCCCACCAGCCTTTTCAGCGAGGAACAAACCCAAATCGCGCGGGATCAAGCCAGCGCAGCTGTGGAGCCTGTCATCCGTCAAATTATGGCTGGCGAGGTGTTGGTGCGTCGGGGCGAGATTGTATCGCTGGATGATCTGGAAGCCTTGAACACTTTTGGCTTGGGCGAGCCGACCGATCGATCCACACTTCTTATGACCAGTGGTGCCATAGTTACCATAATGGGCATTTTGGTTTTGATCTACTATCAGAGGACCAAGGAAGAGACTTTCTTCCAACTCAAATCGATCCTTTTAATTGCTTTCTTCTTTTTGCTCTTCCTTGGATTGGCAAAGTTCCTGGTCATGGACAGAACGGTTTTGCCCTATCTCTATCCAATCGCGGCATTTGGGTTGACTATTGCAATCGTCTTCAATTTTGAATTTGGTTTCTTTGCCACCCTCTTACTGGTCTCGTTGACTGTATTCGGTCATACTCGTAGCACAGAACTGGCTCTTTACTACTTTCTGCCCTCGGTTGCGGGCATGCTGGTATTAGGAAAGGGGCGTCGTGTCAGCAGCTTCCTTTGGACCAGCATCGTTGTGGCGCTGCTTTCTGCTGCGGTTATTATTGCCTTCAGGTTTGGGGATCTGAATACCGATTGGGTTGGGATCGCATCGTTGGTGGGTGCCGCCTTCTTCAACGGTATCGCTTCCGGGACTTTCGCATTGCTGCTTCAAAATATCTTCGCTTTCGTCCTGGATGTCCCCACAGCATTACTGTTGATGGATATTTCACGCCCTGACCATCCGCTTCTTCAACACATTCTGACCAACGCTCCAGGGTCGTACCAGCATTCCCTACAAGTCTCAAACCTGGCCGAGCAAGCTGCGGACGCTATAGGAGCTGATCGTTTGCTTGTAAGAGTTGGCGCGTTGTACCACGACGCCGGCAAAGCTGAAAACCCGGGCTTCTTTATCGAAAATCAAAATCGAGAAAAGATCGATTCCCATGAAAGTGGTGACCCCAACGCTACAGCAGCCACTATCATTCGCCATGTCAATGACGGCGTAGCCCTGGCAAAGAAATACAGGTTGCCCTCTCGCATTGTCGATTTTATGCGCGAACACCACGGCACCAATCTCACTCGCTACCAATACAATCTTGCTCTGGAGGCAGCGGACGACCCCGAAGATGTCGATATCAATGATTTCAAATACCCGGGGCCTGCACCGCGTTCAAAAGAAACCGCTTTGCTTATGCTGGCGGACGGAACTGAAGCGCGTGCCCGGGCCAACACACCCAGGAGTGATGAAGAAATTATGGGAGTCGTCGATAGTGTCTTTGATGTCGTTCAGGATAGTGGTCAGTTGGACAACACCGATCTGACACTGAAGGATTTGCAGACCATAAAAACTTCTTTTTTCAACACCCTGAAACAATCCTACCATCCTCGCATCAAGTACCCCGAGCCTGCCAGGCAATCCCAAAACCTGGCCGCGAGCAAAGAAAGCCAGCCCTCTTAACCTACTGGGATATCTGACTATGCTAAACCTGATCCTCCCCAATTCTTACGCTAAAGAGATCGACCAGGACCGACTCGCGAACGCCTTACGTGAAGGCCTGTTTGTGCTTGGTCTTCCTGATAATGCTTCTGTCACTTTAAGAGTCACCAACAACCGGCTGATTCGTCAACTGAACCGGGCCTGGCGGGGCGAAAACTCAGTCACCGATGTCTTATCCTTTGATAACGCCTTCACTGACCCGGAGACGGGCGAACAATACCTGGGAGACATCGTTATTTCCTTCCAGAAAGCACGTCAACAAGCACAAGCGGGTGAGCACTCGCTCCAGTCAGAAATTGAGATGCTCTTCGTGCACGGACTGTTGCATTTGTCTGGCTTAGATCACGCAGACCAGCAAGACTGGTCCGAAATGACCTCCAAACAAGACCAAATCCTCAAGAATATCGACAACCCCCTCCTGGGCACAATTCAATACCACGCTGAGTAAAAGCTGATTTTGGGCCATTAGCGCCTGGCCCTCTAAATGCCAGTTGTTTCTGCGTAAGCATAGACTGAGCAATTGAAAAAGCGCTGATTCTCTTAGCCAGTTTACGGCGACTCTCTGGTACAATCTCATTAGAACTTCATCGCTTAAAACTTTCAAGTTTGAGCGATAAATTTGTGCGCTAAACGATCAAAAAAGGAGATTAATCGGTACAAATGCATAAAGATTTTCTGGATATCATCGACTACACACCTGAACAACTACTGGAACTCCTGGACCTGGCTGTTGAACTGAAGAAAGAGTACGAGGCAGGCGGTAATCAGCCCGTGCTCAAAGGCAAGGTCCTTGCTATGATTTTCCAAAAGCCTTCTCTACGAACGCGTGTCAGTTTCGACATGGGCATGCGCCATCTCGGTGGCGACGCGCTCTACCTCTCACCCAGCGAAATTGGGTTGGGCAAGCGCGAATCTATCGCCGACGTCGCCAGGGTTTTGGACGGTATGGTGGACGGGATTATGGCCCGCGTGTTTCAACACGAACACGTGCTGGAACTTGCCCGTTGGACAACCATTCCGGTCATCAATGGTCTCAGCGATTACAGCCACCCCTGCCAGGCACTTGCTGATATGCTAACAATTTACGAAGAGTTCGGCAAGGTTAAGGATGTTAATATCGTCTACGTCGGGGATGGTAACAATGTCGCAGTCTCTTTGATGCAAATTGCGGCCAAACTTGGCTCTAATTTCACTATCGCTAACCCAGAAGGTTATGATATGCCTGCCGAATCAATCGAAACCATCAAGCCTTATGCTGAAACCAGTGGCAGTAAACTGACCTTCTTGCGCGACCCTCATGAGGCGGTCAAAAACGCACACGTGATTTACACCGACACCTGGACCAGCATGGGTCAGGAAGAAGAGTCAGCAAAACGCGAAAAGGTATTTCCGCCTTACCAGGTCAACCAGACCTTGGTCGCCGAAGCCCACCCTGAAGTTATCGTCTTACATTGTCTACCCGCTCACCGAGGGCAAGAAATTACTGACGAAGTTGCCGATGGCCCTCACTCAAGGCTCTTCCCAGAAGCCCACAACCGACTTCACGCACAAAAAGCTGTACTATACAAACTATTAGGAGAGAAATAAGATATGAATACACAGGATTACATCAACCTCGAGTCTAAATATGGTGCCAAAAATTACAAACCCCTTGACGTCGTCTTAAGCGAAGGAAAAGGTGCCTGGGTTACCGATGTCGATGGTGAGCGCTATCTTGATTGCCTCAGCGCTTACTCCGCTGTAAATCAGGGTCACTGCCATCCCCATATCGTCCAGGCCAGCATCGAGCAGTCTCAAAAACTGGGGCTGACTTCGCGCGCGTTTCGGAACGACAAGTTGGGTCTTTTCTATAAAAAACTGGTTGACTTGACCGGTTATGAAATGGTCTTGCCGATGAATAGCGGCGCTGAAGCTGTCGAGACCGCTATTAAAGTTGCCCGCAAATGGGCCTATGTCGTCAAAGGTGTCCCCAAACACGAAGCAGAAATTATTGTCGCCGAAGGCAACTTCCACGGACGTACAACTACCATCATTTCATTTTCAACCGAAGAATTCTACAAGGATATGTTTGGACCCTTCACTCCTGGTTTCAAGGCTGTGCCCTATGGAGATTTTGAAGCAATCAAAGCCGCAATTACCCCCAACACAGCAGCAGTTATGCTCGAACCGATCCAGGGTGAAAACGGTGTAGTTATCCCTCCTGATGGTTACCTGAAACAAGTCGCTGAGTACTGCAAAGACAACAATGTCCTCTTCATTGCCGACGAGATCCAGACCGGTCTCTGCAGGACGGGTAAATGGTTTGCCTGCCAATATGAAGATGTTCGTCCTGATATTACGGTGATTGGCAAAGCGCTTTCTGGCGGTATGTATCCCGTCTCAGCTGTGCTTTCAGATAAGGAAATTTTGGGTCTCTTCCAGCCTGGTGAACACGGTTCTACTTTCGGCGGCAGCCCGATGGCCGCCGCAATCGGTATCGCTGCCCTGGAGGTTTTGGAAGATGAACATTTGGCTGAGCGCGCTACTGAATTAGGCGAATACTTCATGGATGAACTGCGTAAGATCGACACATCCATTGTGAAAGAAATTCGTGGCCGCGGCATGTTGATTGGTGTTGAACTTCAACCTGAAGCCGGTGGCGCTCGCCGCTACTGTGAAATGCTCCAGAAAGAAGGCATCCTGGCCAAAGAAACTCACGATCACGTTATCCGCTTTGCGCCACCTCTGGTGATCGAAAAATCCGACCTGGAATGGGCAATTGGCGTTATTACTAATATACTGAAAAATTAAGGTGAAATTATGATCAGGTTTGCTAAGATTGTCGCCACACTCGGTCCAGCGAGCTCGGATGAAAAAACGCTCACTGAAATGGTGAATGCTGGTCTGGACGTTGCCCGGCTGAACTTCTCCCATGGAGAACAAGACAGCCATGCAGTGCTCATCAAACTGATCCGCCAAGTTTCTGACAAGCTTGGCAAACCGGTCACAATATTGATGGACCTTCAAGGTCCGAAATTAAGAGTTGGCAACCTGGGGAAAGACGGCCTGACCCTCAAATCAGGCCAGGAAATCGCCCTCAGTTCCATTGAAAATCCAAAAAGTTTGCCTGAAGGTGTCACTTTTATTCCTTTCGACGTCCCCAAACTTCACGAGGCGTTGACACCGGGCAATCACATCCTTCTCGACGACGGACAACTGGAGTTTGAAGTCACCCACAT
This sequence comes from Anaerolineaceae bacterium, assembly GCA_041655815.1. Classification (GTDB taxonomy): domain Bacteria; phylum Chloroflexota; class Anaerolineae; order Anaerolineales; family Anaerolineaceae; genus Mesolinea. Next base: position 160 of record JBBAES010000030.1, on the reverse strand, counting down.
GGATGGCGAAAACATCTTCGCGAAAGTATTATTAGGTGGAAAATTGAAGTCACACAAGGGCGTGAATCTGCCAGGTTCCAACCTCGATATCCCAATTCTGACCCCAAAAGACCTGGACGATCTGCAGTTTGGTTTGGATCACGGCGTTGATTTGGTGGCA
>JBBAES010000029.1:0-15918 GCA_041655815.1 Anaerolineaceae bacterium | reverse complement strand
CGGGCTATGGTCATATTCGCTGAGCGCGGAGTTGAATGTACCGCTGAAGAGGTTGTTTTACGCGATAATCAGGCGATTGCACCTAATGGTGAGAAAATCGGTCTTGCTGAAATTGCTCTGGATTCACTGCATTGGCGCGACCAGGAGCAGATCATGGCCAGCGCTTCCTATGTTTCGCCCAATTCTCCTCCACCTTTCGCGGCTCAATTTGCCACGGTTTTGGTGGACCTGGAAACAGGACAGGTGACTGTGGAAGATTTGGTTATGGCAGTAGATTCAGGCGTGATCATCAACCCGATAACCGCATCCGGTCAGGTCGAAGGCGGTGTTGCCCAGGCGCTGGGCTATGGCGTCAGCGAGGAAATGCGCTATGATGAGAAGGGTATTCCTAGGGAAACCGACCTGGTGGATTATCACATTTTCAGAGCCGACGAGATGCCCAAAATTGAAACGATCTTCGTACAAACCTATGAAGAAACTGGCCCCTTTGGGGCAAAGGCTGTGGCTGAAATCCCGCTTGACGGCGCGGCACCGGCTATTGGTAACGCGGTACTGGATGCCTGCAAGGCAAATATTCTTGAGATTCCTGTTACCCCCGAGAAAATTTGGCGTGCTTTAAAAACAAAGTGAGGTTAGATGGAAAAGGGAAATTATCAGCGAAAGTCTTCAGACAATATTTATGTGACCGGGCATATCAACCCGGACACCGATTCGATCGCCTCTGCTGTCGGATATGCCTGGTTGTTAGCAGAACGAGATGGTGAACCAACTGTGGCGACCCGTGCTGGTGCGATCAATATGCAGACTTCTTTCGTATTGAAGACGCTCGAAATCGAACCGCCCATGCTCATGACTGACGCCAGCCCCAGATTCGAATCCGTGATGCGTCGTCTGGATGTGGTCGCCCCGGAGAAATCACTGAACGAAGCCTGGACGATCCTATCCCGCACCGGTGGGATTGCTCCGGTTGTGAATGCGGATGGAACGCCGTATGGCATGGTCACAGGTGGCAGTATTTTCGATTTCCTGCGCAAAATTATCGGTCCGCATCCCAGATTCAAGGACATGACCATCTCGGAGTTACTGGATATCCAGTGTCGTGAGGCAGCCACCAGGAATATTCCCAAATTCCAACCTCAAACACGAATAAAAGATGTTATCAACCGCTTGCTGAGACAGGAATTTAATGAATATTGGGTCGTGGATGAGAGCAATCGTTACCTGGGAATAAGCCGGCAACGCGATATTGTCAACCCACCCCGGATCAAGGTGATCCTAGTCGACCACAACGAACCGCAACAGTCGATTGCGTCATTGGAAGAGAGCGAGTTGCTTGAGATACTTGACCACCATCGTCTTGGTAATCAGTCGACAAATAGCCCGATCAAATTCACCGTTGATATCGTTGGCAGCACCTCAACCCTCGTATCCGAGCAAATTTCTGAAGCCGGATTAAGCGCACCCCCCAATATCGCCGGGCTTTTGCTGGCTGGTCTGCTCTCGGATACCTTGATTCTGACATCACCAACCACCACTCTCAGAGATAAGGCAATAGCCAATGTTTTGGCGCGTTGGGCTTTCGTTCCTGGCTCCCCACTTGAAAATGAGAACGTGCAGAGCTGGGGTGAACAGATCCTTCATGCCGGAGCGGGTCTTTTGTCACAAGATCCAGACGCGGTTGTCCGCTCGGATATGAAGATGTATGAACACGGTGGATATAAATTTGCAATTGCCCAGGTGGAAACTACTGATTTATATCAGATCGGCGATTATGTAGACTCATTAAGACATGCGCTGGAAGGTCTTAAAAAAGAAAATGGGCTTGATTTTACCGGTCTGATGGTTACCGATGTGGTTGAGGGTTCCAGCCGATTAATCTTCGTTGATCCTCCGCCAGCATTAGAAGAATTACCATACGAACCTCTTCCAGACGGCACCGAATTGGCTGTGGGCGTCGTTTCGCGCAAGAAACAACTACTGCCAATTATTTTGTCATTAATTGAGGTCTGATGAACGATATCTATGAGAAACTTTCAACGGCAAAAAAATCAGGGCAGCCGGTCTGCTTCTGTGTGGTAATTGAAACCAAGGGAGCTGTACCGCGTCATGCCGGCAGTAAAATGCTGGTCTACGCTGATGGCACTACTGTTGGATCAGTGGGTGGCGGGCAGGTTGAAAACGAGACTTTGACTGCCGCTCTGCGAGCACTCAAGACCGGCAAACCAGAGATACTGCACTATACGCTCGACTCTGCGGAAAAGGATGCGGTCGGTGTCTGTGGTGGCGATGTGACGGTTTATATCGAACCCCAGTCCGTTCGCCCGGTGTTGCTGATTTTGGGTGCCGGTCACGTTGGTCGCTCTGTAGCAAAACTCGCCCAGCTTCTTGATTTCAGAGTGATTGTTTCGGATGACAGAGTTGAACTGTGTAACAGTGAAGAGATCCCCGGTGAGGTTGAATTTCTGCCGATTCCTATGGAAGAAATCCCTCTTCACCTGGAGATCGATGAGCAGGTCTACGTCGTGGGTTTGACCCGGGGCAGTGACGTTGACGCTGAAGGCTTGCCGGCCATTCTTGAACACACTCCTGCTTATATAGGGTTGATCGGCTCACGTAAGCGCTGGGAAGCCACCAGGAACGCGCTTCTCGATAAGGGTATTGACAGAGAAAAAATTGAGCAGATCAAATCACCCATTGGGGTAGCTATCGGAGCGGAAACACCGGACGAAATCGCTATCAGCATCTTAGCTGAAGTGATCAGTGTTCGGAACCGCTAAACTGACTTCCAGGAGGAAGGTATGTGGAAAAATTATCATATGCCAGAAACGGTTGACCAGGTGGTTGACCTTCTGAGCCAAGCTAACGGGCAAACAAAAATTATCGCGGGAGGGACTGACCTGATGGTTGAACTCCGCGACAAAAAATGGCCTCAGTTAGAAAACCTGATCGATATTTCCAGGGTCAGGGACCTTGATGCTATCTACCAGGACCAGGAAGGTTTAATTCATATCCAGGCCATGGTGACCCCAAATGATGTCCTGAAATCAGACCTGCTGCGTGAACTGGCGTCCCTGCTGCATCAGACTTGTTACAGGGTCTCAACTCCCCAATTGCGTAACCGGGCGACTGTTGTAGGCAATTTGGTCACTGCTTCACCGGCGAATGACACAATTACACCTCTGATGGCAATGGATGCCAGCCTGGTTCTGGTATCAGCCAGAGGAGAAAGAACTGTACAGCTGAACGAGTTTTATTTAGGGGTTCGCAAAACGGTTATGCAGCCCGACGAACTGGTTCGGGAAATTGTTTTTAAGCCATTGAAAGCAAGTCAAAAGGGCAGCTTTATCAAACAGGCGCTTCGAAAAATTCATGCCATTGCAATCTTGAATTGCTGCGTCATCCTCGATATGCAGGATGGAAAGATCAATGATGCCGTCGTAACAATGGGTTCAGTCGCACCGACGATCATTCATTCTCCCGCGGCGGAAAGCTTTCTCAAAGGCAAGCATCTCAATCTTGAAGTCGCCAAACAGGCTTCCGAGCTGGCGGCCAGCGACACCCGACCGATTGATGATCTGCGTGGTGGCGCGGACTATCGTGGTTACATGATGCAGGTATTGGTCGAGGATGCCCTGCTTGAAATACTGGCAGACAAACTGGACCAGAAAGTTCCCAGGCACCCGGTGACCTTGAGTCATGGAGCAAAGTGGCAAGCCGTCCCGAACGGAGAGTGGGACCAGGAACATATCGAAACCACCATCAATGATGCGCCTCTCGAATTCAGCGGCGAATTCAAAGGCAGCCTGCTGGATTTTGTTCGGGAGCGCGTAGGTTACACCGGGTCAAAGCCCGGCTGCGAAGAAGGCGAGTGCGGTGCCTGCACACTTTATCTGGATGGCAAGGCTGTGGTCAGTTGTCTTGTGCCTGCGCCACGGGCGCACCTAGCTACCATCACCACAATTGAAGGACTAACTGAAGATGGCAGTCTTCATCCAATCCAGGAAGAGTTTATCAACCACGGCGCCGTGCAGTGTGGATACTGCACCCCCGGATTTGTGATGGCAGCCGCGAAATTACTCGAAGAGATCCCCCAGCCCACACATGATGAAATTAAAGAAGGCATCTCTGGCAATTTGTGCCGCTGCACTGGTTATTACAAAATCGTTCAGGCGATTGAAGCCGCTTGTCAAAATGGCGGAGGTGAAAAATGAACCAGGTCGGGAAATCAACCAACCGCATTGATGCTCAGGCTAAAGTAACCGGAAAGGCAAAATACCCGGGCGACTTCACTTTTAGCGATGAGCTGGTGATGAAAGTTTTATTCTCTGGAAAGGTACATGCCAGGATTCTCTCGATTGACACCTCAGAAGCTGAAGCTTTAGAGGGGGTTGTCTTGGTCCTGACTGCCAAGGATGTGCCGGTTAATGAGTTCGGACTTTCCGCTTACGACCAGCCGGTTTTGAGCGGCCCCGGGTCTGACAAAGAAGGTGCTGAGATCGTTCGGTTTGAGGGAGACCAGGTTGCGCTGATCATCGCTGAGAGCGAAGAAATCGCTGAAAAGGCGCGTTCTCTCATTAAAGTCGAGTACCTGGACCTTCCTATCGTAAAAACGATTGGTGAGGCGTTAAAGGAAGACGCTCCCATCTTGCACCCAAACAGAGACTCGAACATTTTTTGTCATAATGTGGTTAGATTTGGCGACGCCAAAGCTGCGTTTGAGGCATGTGATGTCATCGTTGAAGGTGAATACCAAACCCCCGTACAGGAACACGCCTACCTGCAACCCGAAGCTGGTGTGGCTTACGTAGATGATGAGGAGCGGATCACGATCGTTGTTGCTGGGCAATGGGCTCATAAAGACCAGTCCCAAACCGCGCATGCTCTCGGTTTGCCGACTGAGAAGATCCGTGTCATCTATCCCGCTATTGGCGGCGCTTTTGGAGGCAGGGAAGACATGTCAGTCCAGATCATTCTTGGACTGGCTGCAATGCGTCTGCATGAAAAAGGGATCGACCGACCGGTGAAAATCGTTTGGTCGCGCGAAGAATCCATTATTGGACACTGTAAAAGGCATGCCTTTAGCATGAAAGCAAAATGGGGTGCTACCAAGGAGGGCAAACTCCTTGCTGCCAGGTGTGAGATCTGGGCAAACGGTGGGGCTTACTGGTTTACTTCCAACAAAGTGCTTGGAAACGCGACTCTACTGGCAACCGGCCCCTACGAAATCCCCAATGTCTCCACGGACGCCTATGCGGTTTACACCAACGACATCCCTGCGGGAGCCTTCCGCGGGTTTGGAGGGCCGCAAGCTGCCTTCATGGCAGAAATGCAGATAGATAAACTTGCAGCTGAGTTGGAGATGGACCCAGTCGAATTCCGCATGAAAAACCTCTTCAAAGAAGGATCGATGGTCTCAATGGGATCGACACTGCCCGAAGGTGTGACCATTCGCGAGGTTACGCAGCGCTGTGCGCTTGAAGCTGGCTGGACGAAAACTGAAGATGGCTGGAAGCGACCAAGCTTGCCTACCTCAGGTAATTCACATATTAAATCTGGCTGGAGTTTGGTTTGTGGTTACAAAAATTCCGGATTTTCTTATGGAGCACCAGAAAACTGCGGTGCAACGATTATTCTTGAAGGCGACCAGCAAATCGAAGTTGCAAAACTTTATCACGCTGGCGCAGAAGTAGGGCAGGGTGCGCATACAGTCTTCGCCCAAATGGCGGCTGACGCCCTCGGACTGCCGCTGCACAAAATTCAAACTATCTACTCCGATACTGCAACATCTTTGGACGCGGGCAGCGTTTCAGCTTCCCGTATGACCCATATGGCAGGAAACTCCATCATTGGCGCAGCCAAAGTAGCTCTTGAAAAATGGGCCGAAGGCAACCGTCCGGCGCTTGGTGCTTATGTTTACCGTCCTCCCAAGACGACTGCTTCTGATCCTCTCGATGGACACTGTTTTCCCAACTTCACCTATGGTTACGTTGCTCAGGCGTTCCTGGTCGATGTCGATACCCGCAGTGGCGAAGTTCACATTCGAGAAGTTATCAGCGTTGACGATGTGGGTAAGGCGATCAATCCGCAGCTTGTTGAAGGACAAATTGAAGGTGCGGTTGTGCAGGCCGCTGGGTACACACTGCTTGAAAATTGGCAAAAGAAGGACGCCAAAGCAGTAACCGACCGTCTGTCAAGATACTTGATCCCAACTGTGATGGACATTCCCGATAATGTTCGAAGTGTGATTATGGAATTAGCTGACCCGATCGGCCCTTACGGCGCAAGAGGTGTTGGTGAGATGCCTTATTTGCCCTTCGCGCCCGGTGTGCTTGAGGCTGTCTATCAGGCCACTGGTGTGCGTTTCAACCACTTCCCACTGACCGACGAGACGGTCTTACGCGGACTGGGGAAACTGCCGGCACGCGATGTCAGTTTCTGGGAATATGAGTAGTAGTTTCGGAGGTCAAAACGTCGCGGGAATCATTTTAGCGGCTGGCAGGTCCAGCCGCTTTGGTGAAATCAAACAATTGCTGCCGTGGCGGGAAAAGAACCTGTTAAACACGGTTATAGAAACAGCCAAACTTTCCGGACTCAACCCGCTGATTGTTGTATTGGGGGCGGATGCTGATCTCGTCAGAGCAACCATTGCTGAAGACTCCGTAAAGGTTGTCATCAATCGTGATTGGGGTATGGGGCAGAGCACTTCGCTTAAGGCTGGTCTGAGAGCAATCAGGACACAGGTGCAGGGTGCCATTTTTCTGCTGGCTGACCAACCACAAATGTCTGTTAATTTGGTTAGCTGTGTAGTCGAAGAAGGTTTGCGCACCAATAAAGTAATTGTGCCGGTCATTGATGACCGGCGTGGTAACCCGGTATATTTTCCGGAAGCCTGCTTTGATCAGTTCGACCAGCTTGAGGGGGATGTTGGCGGTCGCCAAATAATATCCGCTTGCCCGCACTCAACGCTACCCTGGCTGGATGAGTGGATGTCAGAGGACATCGACACACCAGAAGATTATCAGCGCTTATGCGCGCATTTTGGCATTAAGCCATGACAGTGGTTGGAGATCGAACCTGAATAGTAAAGCGACGGAACGATGATAACTTACCGCCGATGACTTGAATTAGAGTATCTTTGCTTGAAAATCAGTGCCGCATACCTTAGAATGATGCCTAGAAACTATGTACAGGAGATAATTGTGATAAACAAGGAACAAGTTCTAAAAGCCCTCAGCCACGTCATGGATCCAGATTTGCAACGTGACCTGGTGAGTTTAAATATGATTGAAGATATCGAAATAGACGGGGAGAAAGTCAGTTTCTCTATCGTATTGACAACGCCAAGCTGCCCTTTGAAAAATCAAATTGAAGCAGATGCCCGTCGGGCTGTCTTAAACATGACCGAGGCGTCCGAAGTGGACATCAAAATGACAGCCAGGGTTACAGAATCAAAAACCGTCAATCTTGGTGATAATTGCTTTAAACATGTGATTGCGGTGGGCTCAGGCAAAGGTGGCGTAGGCAAGAGCACTGTCGCCCTCAATCTCGCGCTTGCCTTATCAAGAGACGGTGCTAAGGTTGGTTTATTGGACGCAGATATCTACGGACCTAACATTCCCCGGATGCTTGGTCTGGATCGACTCCCCGAGAGCGGGGAAGGCAAAAAGATTGCACCGGCTGAAATTCACGGATTGAAAGTGGTTTCAATTGGTTTTCTGGTGCAACCTGGTCAGCCTCTGATTTGGCGCGGACCTATGCTGCATTCAGCCATTCAGCAATTTATCACTGATTTTGACTGGGGCAATCTGGACTATCTGGTCGTGGACCTGCCTCCGGGGACCGGTGATGTGCAGCTGTCTCTGGCCCAATCGCTTCCCATCAGTGGCGCGGTGATCGTGACCACTCCTCAACAGGTTTCTGTTGATGATGCTTCAAGAGCAGCCAATATGTTCGCCAAACTTGAAATCCCACTGTTTGGCATTATTGAAAACATGGCTTATCTTGAAATGCCTGACGGCAGCAGGCAGTATGTATTTGGAGAAAAGGGTGGCGAGCACCTGGCTTCCCAGCTTGGGGCGCAATTCCTGGGCAGAATACCGCTGGACGCAAATATAGGTTTGTCGGGAGACATAGGTAACCCGATTGTCGCACAAGAACCGCTCAGTCCTTCCGGGGAAGCGCTAATATCCATTGCCAGAAATATCGCCGCAGAGGCAAGCAAAGAAGCTTTCAAGAAAAACCAGGCAGGATGATATAATTAAAGATTATGCCTGAACAAAAACTCATTGGAGTTCAATTTAAGCCTGTAGGAAAAACCTACCATTTCGCCTTACCCGAAGATATGGTTGTGGCAACTGACGATTATGTGATAGTTAACACTGCCCGTGGAAAGCAAATTGGAAAGATATCCACGACCGATGTAAATGCTTCTGATCATCAGCAGGAGGTTCAAACCGTCGAGCGAAAAGCCACACCCCGTGACCTGATTCTGCGCGATATGATCAAAGAAAAAGAAGTTGAAGCTGTAGAAAAGGCTCGCAACTTTCTTGAAAATTCCAAGTATGATGGCGTAAAAGCCATTGATGCTGAGTACTCTTTTGATTCCAGCCGTTTAACACTCTTCTTAAGTTATGAAAATTCATCAGATTTCAACATGCGCAGCTTTATACGTGAAGCTGCGCCTATGTACCCAGACACCAGGCTTGAAATCCGCCAGGTGGGCCCAAGAGATGTGGCTAAAGAGATCTCTGGGTTGGGAGCCTGTGGTATAGAAAAACGTTGCTGTTCAAGGTTCCTGACCGAATTCAGCTCGATCTCGATCCGTATGGCCAAGTCTCAAAACGTGTCGCTGTCACCATCGGAAATCACAGGTATTTGCGGACGTTTACGTTGTTGCCTGGCTTACGAACATGACCTGTATGAAGAAGCCCGCAAATTACTTCCAAAGCAAAAAAAGACAGTCCAAACACCGTTGGGTGAGGGCAGAGTTATCCAGGTTTTACCATTGACTGATTCGGTAATTGTTGATATCCCTGAAGTTGGCAGGCGTGAAATCACCCGGATTGAACTGGAAACTGGAAAAATGGAAGAACAGGTTCCTGTCATCCCGGCCTACGACGAGAGCGCCTCTACCGACAGTGACGTGGAAATGGTTCGTTTCGACAATGTTGGTAGCCCACCAAAAAGTGGTGAGACACATTCTGAAAGCCCTCGGGGTAGATCGCGCTCGAGTAAGAACCGGTCTTCGCGAGGAAAAACAAATCCTAAAACGCCGGAAGATTCTTTAACGACAGATACCGGAAAAGAGAATTCGAGTTCTCAAAAAAGAGGTGGGAGGGGACGTTCCTCTTCAAGGCGAGGAAAGCGAGATCCCATAAACAGCGATAAAGCGAATAATAATGCAGGCAAGAACAATTAAACCTCAAGTATTTCCCCCGTGGCAGGACTCGATGGATATCCTGGTTATTCTTGCCCACCCGGATGATCCCGAATTTTTCCTGGGCGGGACAATTGCTGAGTGGGTCAAACAAGGCCACAAAGTTAGTTATCTGCTGCTCACCAAAGGTCAGAGGGGTGTCAGCCCGGAATTCCCCGATCCGGATATGCTTGAAGAGGTAAGAGTTCGGGAGCAGAGCAACGCCGCCAAATCACTGGGTGTGGACGATATCTTTTTCCTCGATTTTCAGGATGGATTTCTGATGCCAGACCTGGAAGCGCGCAGAAAAGTTACCCGGGAGATCAGAAGACTGCAGCCCGACGTAGTTGTTAGCTGTGATCCGCTCTTGCTCTACCAGTGGGGACGCATCAATCATCCTGACCATCGAGCTGCCGGTCAGATCGTAATTGACGCCATCTTTCCCGCAGCTGGAAACCCTGCCTTTTATCCGGAATTGCTGGAAGAAGGGTTGAGTCAGCATCAGGTTAAGGAGCTTTGGCTCAGTCTGCCGCTTGAAGCAAATTTTGAGATGGATGTGACCCAAAACTGGCAATTGAGACTGGATGCTCTGCTGAAGCATGTCTCTCAGATTGGCGACCCGCAAACTTTTCTGGAACGCATGGAATGCTTCCGGCAAGCGCAATCGGGTGAAGATATGCGTTATATTGAACTTTTTAGAAGAATCATTTTATGAGCGGCATCCGTTTCTTCGAGCGTAAAGAAAGACTTCGGATTACCTTCAATCAAGTCTTATTTCCTGGGACTTTTGGCCCTGAGTTAACCCAGGCTTAAGATCGCCTCGGGTGGGAATAGCCCCGATATGAACAGCACGACAGAAAAATTGCCAATCTCAGACCACCTGGAAGAACTACGACTGACTTTGTTGTGGTCTTTGCTCGGTTTGGTCATCGGCGTGATCGTGGCAGTTTTCTTTGTAAATCCGATTCTGGATTTTCTGGCCCGCCCAATCGGTGGCTTGCAAAACTTGCAGGCGATCGAAGTTACAGAAACCATGGCAGTTTACATGCGGGTTGCCTTGCTGGGTGGGCTAATTCTTGCCTTACCCTGGATCACATTTCAATTATTGCGCTTTGTCGGCAAAGGCTTGAAGCCAAAGGAACGCAAAGGCATCTACATCGCCCTTCCTTTTGCGGTTTTGCTCTTTTTATCCGGCGTAGCCTTTGCTTATTTTGTTATGCTGCCAGCCTCACTTGGCTTTTTTCAGGAAATCCTGAACGTCACGACCAGCATCAGGCTGAAGTCCTATATCAGTTTTACGACCAATATATTGTTTTGGATCGGTGTCAGCTTTCAACTTCCTCTGCTATTTTTCGTGCTGACAAAAGTCGGCATCGTTACCCCAAAACTATTGATCAAAGGCTGGCGTGTGGCGATTGTGGTCATAGCTGTTTTGGCGGCAGTAATTACGCCGACTGGCGACCCAGTTAACATGTTAATTTTCATGTTACCGCTTTCTGTATTATATTTGTTAAGTATTTTACTTTCCGCACTGGCCAGCAAGCCTGTGCCAGCGGAAAGCGATAAGGAGTAACTATGGGTAGTTTGCAATTACCAGAGATTGTCGTAATCGCGTTGATCCTCCTGCTGATTTTTGGCGTTGGTAGAATTTCAAAAATCGGAGGCGAACTCGGTTCTGGCATTAAGGCTTTCAAAGATGGCTTGAGTGGCAAGAACGAAACAAATCAACCTGATGACGATAAGGCAGAAACTGACGATCAATCTCAGGAATAAATTATGGAATTCCTAAATTTAGGCTGGATGGAAATAGCCTTGATATTAATTTTGGCTTTTATCGTGCTTGGTCCGGGCAAATTAGTGAAAACAGGCAGAGACCTTGGAAGCTGGATCCGAAAATTGAGCCACGACCAACTCTTTCGGGACGTGGTACAGACAACCGATGAGATTCGACGATATCCCCGCAAGATTTTCGATGAAAGTCTGCTGGACCTTCCGCCTCATATCCAACAGCAGAAGGATCAGACCATTGATCCGCAGAAGCCATCCATTATTCCGATGGATGAATCAGAAAGTGAAGAGCCAGATCCTACTGCATCAACTGGCTCTCATATTCCTTAAGTTTTTTAGCATTGCCTCAAAAGCGCTGTCAATATCCTGCGCGGGTTTAGTCTGACTTGCTGGCACGATACTTTCATATATCGCCAATAGTTGGCTTCTGGTAAAGCTGTGCGCGATGTCAAACATGCTATAAGGATTGGCCAAAAATTCAGGCAGCCTGCGCATAAACTGTTGTTTTAACAAAGAAGGCAATTTTGCCTGCTGGATCAGTCGGTGAACCTTTTCGATTGGCGTGATCTGTCGACTATCGAGCCGCACACCCTCCAGAATGACTTCCAGTTTTGAAGTGTTTGGGCAAGCAATTGCCTCAGTTGTCAGGTTTTTGCGTTCGCTGTCGTAAAAAGTGGTGATTTGGATCTGGCTATCGTCCAGGAAGGCGACAACATCTTCTGGCTCTGTAATACCGGTGATTTCAAATTGCCAGGTCCTGTCCGGCAGTTGCTCCGCAAAACTTCCTCGGGTGGTGTGCTTTACTATTCGCAGGCCGTCTTGCCCCAGCGATTGGGTCAGTAAAGTCTGACAAAATTCTCCTTCAAGGTAAGCCTGACCTTCGCCTGCATCCTCGTACAGGTCAAATTTACCGTCCAAGCCGGCAAAGACCCTGACCTCAAAACTCGTGGGCAGGGCAACACCGTTTGCAACTGGGTCAGCATTGAGTGGGACGATTGCCCCATCAGTTAAGAAGACGGGGATATCTCCATTCCCGCAGTAAAGGCTGTACCAGAACCCGCCCTGAAAAGATTCGTTGTCGAAAAAGTTTGTCCAGTTACCTTCTGGCAGCCAGACCAATTGCCGGGTGAAGCCAGTCATTGGATCGATGGGTCCGGTTACAGGGGCGACCAGCATGGTTTGACCAAAGGTATACTGCCCAGGGCTGGCGTAAGCGTCTTCGCTATCCGGCCAGGGATAATACATGGGCAGGATGATTGGTTCACCGGTGCGGGCATTCCTTTCATTTGCCGTGTAGATGAAAGGGATCAGCCTGTGCCTCAACTGCATCGCAGACCGGGCATGTTGAAAGGTATCCAGGTCATAACCCCAGGGACGGCGCTCGATGAACTCGTTGTTCGTGGAGTGCAGCCTGAAAATCGGGCTGAAAACTCCAAATTGCACCCAACGTAAATAGAGCTCAGCCTCTTCGACCCCTTCACAGTGACCACCGATATCGTGACTCCACCAGCCATAGGCGACGTTGGAGGCGGTCGCGGTCATTTCAGGTTGGAAAGCCAGGCTGGCCCAGCTGACTACGGAGTCACCGGAAAAACCGATTGGATAACGCTGCCCGCCCAACCCCGACCAACGAGAGAAGATAAACGGACGTTTTTCAGCTGTTCTACCCTGATCGTAGTAATGGAGGTGGTTCAGCCAGAACAGTGGATCAAGGCCGTGGATTTTCGAGCGGCTGCCCTGCTGCCAGTCAATCCACCAAAAGTCCACCCCCTGCTTTTCCAGCGGATAGTGAAGGACTTCAAAGTAGGCGCGGGCAAATTTGGGATCGGCGATGTGGAAAGAAATTGGCTTGCCCATGGCAGGGTCCTTTCCCATGCGCGTAGCCATTTCGGGGTATTGGTCTTCATGATTATGCAAGCCTTCAGCGGGGTGCAGATTGAGCGCGGTCTTGAGATTTTTGTCGTGCAGGCTGGCGATGAAACCTTCCGGGTCGGGGAAGAGTTCGCGATTCCAGGAGTAGCCAGTCCAGCCCGAAGAGGAGTTGCCAGTTATGGTTTTGTGCCAGTCCATATCAACGATGCAAACCGAGAGTGGCACCTTACGCGACTGGAACTCATCCATCAACTGGTTCAATTCATCAGCCGAGTAAGCCCAATAGCGGCTCCACCAATTACCCAGCGACCAGCGCGGCAGAAGGTTAGGTTTTCCAGAGACCAGCTGATGATCTTGAATAGCCGTAAGGTAATTTTGCGCGTAGCCATAAAAGTAAAGGTCTTTGTAGTCCAGTGACCTGTCCCTCGGGGCAGGCCAATAATTTTTGTCAAGCAGCAAATTTTTGCTATCATCTACCAACGACCATCCAGAGCGTGACACAAGCCCTTTGCCAAGCGGAACCGGACCGTTAGCGCTGTCTAAAGTCCGGGTTGTTCCCCCCAGGTTACTGTGATCCAGATCACCATAGCGCCAGTGCTGACCGATTTTTTTTTTCAATTCGATCCAAAGGTCACGCCAATGAAAGCGGTTATTCTCATAAAAATGCAATACCAGGTCTTCTGTCTCGATCGTCAGCCATCCATCCGTCCTGTTGATCCAAAAATTTGGGACAGGCTGCTGACGATACCAATAGGTCAGGCTGGCTCTGTCTTCAAAAAGACCTTGAGGGTCAAGTTCCATGCGTATCAAACGACTGGTTAGAATCGTGAAACGTACCTGGTCAGAGCGGACTATCGCTTCGGGTGCAGCAAGGGGGGCTAATTGTGGTTTTATGATGCTCATACCTCGTCCTCTGGTAGTTGATATTGGAATTTTACCGGAACATGATGATTGTTGTGGCATTTGATAGGATTATTCCCCTTAATTTGCCACGGTTAGCAAATTGAATGTAAAATCAGCCAAAACCAATTGTTAGGAGAGTATGAAAACATCGCAATCCCCATCTCCAAAAAAACAACCCTATAAATTCAAGAATTTGATTGCTCTTTCCACTGGCTATTTTGTTGATCAGGGTGAGGCCCAGGCTATGTCCATTTTCAGCCCGGTTTTACGCCAGATTTGGAATTTGAGCATAGGTAATCTTTCCTGGATCACTTTTATTCGCAGCTTACTCCAGGCGCTGAGCTCTCCATTTTGGGGTTACATGGCAGACAGGTATTCGCGCAAGAAGGTGCTTTTTTGGGGGACCGGATTCTGGGGTATCTGGACGATTCTGGTGGGTTTGACGCAAAATTTCAGCCAGTTGATCGTTGTTCGTGTGATTTCAGGGATTGGGCTGGGCTGTCTGATGCCGGCCACATTTTCAATCATGGCAGACACCTTCGCGCCTAAAGTCCGGGGCCGTATGCTTGGCTATCTGGAAGGGATAGGTGTTCTAGGAATCATAGTTTTTACGATGGGTTTGGGCAGCCTTGCCACACCTGAGCTCTGGCGCTGGGGTTTTATTATCCTCGGAGTGGCCAGTATTATCTCTGGGGTCATCATCCTCCTGGTTGTCAAGGAACCGATCCGCGGTCAATCGGAACCCGAAATGAAAGGACAGCTCACACAGGCTCAGGCAGATAAGTACAAAATCCAGGTCGAAGACCTGACGAAAGTTTTGAAAATCCCTACCATTCGGGTAGCCATCTTGCAGGGGTTGGCTGGTTCGATGCCGTGGGTGATAATGGGTGCTTTCTTAATTCTCTGGTTAGTGGAAGAACGTGGGCTGAGCACACAACAGGCACCAATTGTTTTCGGCATCATGCTGGTTGGAACAGCCATCAGCAACGTAATGGGTGGCATTATTGGCGATTGGGCCGAACAGAAAAGTCCAAAGTACGGGCGCGCTTTCATCGGGCAAATGTCGGTGATTTTTGGCATTCCACTGACAATCATCCTGCTAACCAGAACTGAAAACTGGAGTATCCCTGCTTTGACAGCCTTCAGCTTTTTCATTGGTTTACTAATCAGTTGGCCTGGAAAGGGTTCAAAAGAACCTATGATGGCTGCGGTCGTCCCTCCAGAATTGCGGTCAACCGCATTCGCGATGACCACATTTGTAGAGAGTGGTTTCGCTGCGATTGTCGCCTTGGTCTTTGGCTTGATTGCCGATAAGATCGATCTGCAAACCGCTATGTTCTGGACCATTCCAATCCCCTGGATTGTTTGCGCGATCCTTTTCAGCGGTTTTTATTTCACTTATCCTAAAGACCGTGAGAAACAACATCTTCTCATGAAACAACGGGCTGAAGAGCTTGGTATCAATCAGTAAAAAAAAGACTCCTCGTAAGAGGAGTCTTTTGTGAGCGGGAGCGACGGGATTTGAACCCGCGATCTCGGCCTTGACAGGGCCGCATGTTCGACCACTACACCACGCCCCCACAGAACAAGAAGTCTAACACGATGAATTTAATCCGTCAAGGAATACGCATTAGTTCAACTAAAATGTTACCGAAATGCTATCGTTAGGTCAAAAGAAAATGTTACCGAGGTAGCGATGGCAGAAACGGATCCTATGACAGTTAGTGAACGACGCAAGTATATTCACAAAATCTGGGGGCGCTATAGAGACAGCTCAAAGTTGGAAAAAGGCCGACTTCTCGATGAGGCAGAAATTGTCACCGGCTTGCACCGCAAATCTATTTTGCGAATTCTGAACGGGCGTCTCTCCAGAAAACCAAGGGCTAGAAACCGGGGAAATAGCTATGGTCCGATTGTGGCGGATGCAGTCAGGAAGATAG
>JBBAES010000028.1:0-16230 GCA_041655815.1 Anaerolineaceae bacterium | reverse complement strand
ACCAATACGTTTCCGATGTGGCCAGCAGCGCCGATCACCAGTATCTTTTTCATCAATTTATCATCCATTTTTTTACCTCTGTTGTTTCCTCTTCTAACCGTGTCACGCAACTGCCAAAAACCTTCCAATCGACAGAAGCACACAATTCTTACAACTACTATTCTATGATGTGGATTTGTCTTCGTATAGTGAAAAATGTCATCACCCGCTATTACAATCATAATGAGTCTAAAAGCACAAAAACGCCGAACAATCTTTCTTTCCATGGGATTCTCACTTTGACGTTATAATGGGCAGAGACTAAATGTGAGG
Organism: Anaerolineaceae bacterium; assembly: GCA_041655815.1. Classification (GTDB taxonomy): domain Bacteria; phylum Chloroflexota; class Anaerolineae; order Anaerolineales; family Anaerolineaceae; genus Mesolinea. Next base: position 15,918 of record JBBAES010000028.1, on the reverse strand, counting down.
TGACCATGAAAATTGCAATTGGCTGTGATCACACAGGCTTAGCACTTAAAGAAACTATCAAGAACTATTTAGACAATCGCATGATCCCTTATGAAGATTTTGGCACCTTTACCAGCGAGAGCGCGGATTATCCGCGGATTGCTGAACTGGTATCAAAGGCGATCCTTTCTGGTCAGTTTGACCGTGGAATCCTGATTTGCGGCACAGGCATTGGCATGTCAATTTCCGCTAACAAATTCCCGGGAATTCGTGCCGCGGCTGTCAGTGAACCCTATTCCGCCATCCTGGCAAAACGTCATAATAACGCCAATGTACTCTGCTTTGGAGCCCGTGTCGTTGCCGGAGGTCTGGCAACGCTCATCGCCGAAGGCTGGCTGAACGCTTCATTTGAGGGTGAGCGCCACCAACGCCGTGTGGACATGATTACCAGGATCGAACAACGCAATTTGCTGCCCGGGGTTGAAACCCATTCTGACCGCACCGACGAGCAGCGTTCCGAAGAACACGATCTTAACAGCGACTGATCTTTTTAATAATCTACAGTGGCCCAAAAGCCCCTGGATTCAATAAACTAAATGGAGGTTTTATATGAAATACAAAGTTTTTGGTGATAAACTGCCGGGTTTAACCCTGCAGCTTGATGCCGGGGAAAGTATCTATACCCAATCTGGCGGAATGAGTTGGATGAGTGACCATTTCAAAATGGAAACCAACGTCCGTGGAGGGATGATGAAGGGTCTCGGTCGCATGCTGACCGGTGAGTCGCTGTTTATGGCCACTTACACCTCTCAGGCTCCTGGCGCTGAGATCACACTCACTACCACCATGCCTGGTGAAATCCGCGCCTTGCAGCTAGATGGTCGCAAACAATATATCGCTCAGAAGAGCGCCTTCCTTTGCGCTCAACCTTCTGTCGAGCTCTCAACCTACGTCACCAAACTGAAGACCGGTTTGTTCGGCGGCGAAGGCTTCCTGATGCAGCGCCTCAGCGGTCAGGGCATGGTTTTCCTGGAGCTGGATGGTTCTATCGTTGAGATGGAACTTCAAGCTGGGCAGCGCGTCAAGGTCGACACAGGCAACATCGCCTTCTTCGAATCCGATGTCAAATACGATGTCGAGACAGTCAAAGGGTTTACCAACATCCTGTTTGGTGGCGAAGGTCTTTTCCTGAGCGTGCTGGAAGGTCCTGGTAAAGTATGGCTGCAGTCGTTAAATACCGCTTCATTTGCCGCCCGAATTATGGGCTTCATGCCCCGCAAAAGCAACTAAATTCATCTCGGCAATTTGATTTTACCAGTGCCCCTTTTCAAAGTAGAAGGGGCACTGAGTTTGGTCAATAAGTCGGTCGCCGTTAGCGACTCGCATAATTTGCGTAGTGGACAATAAAAAGAAGCTGTTTTTTCTCGCAAGAAATTCCAGCATCATCATTTCTGATTGCCATTTTAAACCCGACCTGTGTAAGCCGTATTGAGGTAATATAAAAACGGAGCGGCAACCTCAGGCAGGCTTCAGGTTAAACCTCTGACCATGTAGAACTCGCCCAGTTCAAAACCCCGGGGAGCATAATACTGTCGCGTGCCAACAGCTGAGATAACGGTCAATTTTTGGTAGCCCTTCGATCGGGCGATTTCCGCTGCCTTCTCAATCAGGCTGCTGCCCAGACCGCGGTGCTGAGCCGAGCCGGCTTCTTCGCTTCCGACTTCAATTGATTGCCCATATACATGAACTTCCCGGATAATGGCGGCATTCTCGAGCTCTGCCACAGGGAAAAAGCGTGTCTTGTCAGGCAGCGAAAGCCTCAAAAATCCGACGATATGGTCATCCGGGGTATTAAAAGAGAGGAAGTGTTCTTCCGCCCAGCCCGCCTGGTAAATCTGATCATCCAAAACAAGGTCGCGGTCGCCGATCTTGCCCTTGCGGATCTCCCGACATCGGATACATTGGCAGGCTATTCCGCGCTTGCGCATTTCAAGAACCACATCCTGGCGCAAGCTGGTATTGCGATTCCCCTCCACAACATGAGTGGATGGGATGTCACGAATGACACGGTTAATGCGGCAAAAGCGGGGCACGGTGGGCTTGATATCCGCCAGAAGGTCGATCAGTTCTTTTTCTGTGTAGGGTTTGTATTCACCGCGCTGCCAGTACTGATAGAGTTCGGAGTTGCGAAGCAATTGGCATGGATAGATTTTCAACTCGTCCGGGTTGATGCCGCCCTCGCGCCACAGGCGGGCAAAATCAGCACGGTCCGACTGCGGAGTGGCTCCCAAAAGGTTAGGCATCCAGTGCACCACCACCTTAAATCCAGCGGCTCTGACCAGTCTCACTGCTTCTTCAGCCTCTTCAGCGCTGTGGCCCCGCCGGTTGAGCTCCAGAATGCGATCGTCCATGCTCTGAATTCCCAGCTGCAGTTTGGTGACGCCCTGACGACGCATCTCGATCAGGTTGTCGATCGTGATCAGGTCTGGCCTGGTTTCAATCACCAGTCCCACGTTGCGATGGCGGCCCTGACTGTTGGTTTCTTGCACTTCCGCAAGATCTACCTCGCCCAGATCGTCATTGGGATTCTCCTGGTTAAGCGCTTCGAAACAGCGTCGGATAAACCACTCACGATAGCGTGCTGGGTAAGCGTTCCAGCTGCCGCCGAGAATCAAAAGCTCAATCTTGTCAGTTGGGTGCCCCACCTCGTGCAGCGCTCTGAGCCGCGAAGCGACCTGGGTATAGGGGTCAAAAGCATGCTCAACCCCACGCCGGGCGCCAGGTTCGTCGGACAGGTAGCTTTGGGGCAGCCCTTCTTCCGTGGGACAAAAAATACACTCTCCCGGGCAAGGATAAGGTTTAGTCAAAACAGTGATGGTAGTCACGCCTGATAGCGTTCGAATGGGTTTCATGCGGATTTTCGCCAAGAGCACAGGGTCGTCTTCCCATTCGCCCAAACGGACCTTCTCACGATAAGCGGCTACCAGGGCATGTTTTGCCAGGAAACCGCGTCCACCAGGCAGTGGATTGGCGCGCAGCGCTTTGAGAGCATCTGCGCCCTGCTTGATTTGTTCAAGAATTTTATATGCAAGAGCGATGTCCTCTTCAGAGTGTTCCCGCTTCTTGCGCCAGAGTTCACGTTCGTTAGTTTTCATACACGGTTATTCTACATCAAGGCCATTCGGATTCCAAACATTGTCGCCAACTTTGATATTGCTTGGTTAAATCCAGCAAAAAGGTCACGTCTTGTAATCAGAAGGCAGATACAAGTCCAGCGATTTACCTGGCGGGCAAGTCAGCAACCGAAAATACAAGCTGATCTGGCTTTCAGACTACTGATAAAATCAAGCCATGAAGCAAGAAACGCTGAATTTGCTATTACAGCTCAACCGTGAATTCTATGATGGCTACGCGAAATCGTTTTCATCCACCCGCTATGCAATCCAACCAGGGATACGCCGGCTGCTTCCTGGGCTGCTTCAGTCAGAAAACTTGCTTGACCTTGGTTGTGGCAATGGCAGTCTTGCTAAGGCACTGCTGGAGGAAAACTATGCTGGCCGTTACCTGGGTGTAGACAACAGCGCTTCTCTGCTGAATGATGCGGTCGCGGTTATCCCGGAGGGTAAAAAAGATCAGTTTAGCTTCAGACAAATCGATTTGTCAGCTGAGACCCACGCTAAGACAATACAGCCAGGTTTTGACGCCATAGTCTGCTTTGCAGTGATCCAGCACTTTCCTGTTGATCCATATTTACAAAGGTTTTTTGAGTTTGCTGCAGAAAATCTCAACGACGCAGGACGCTTTTACCTTTCCACCTGGCATGTGAAGCATAACCTGCGGTTGAGTTCCCGAATCCAACCCTGGTCTGTCGTTGGGTTAGATCAGGAAGAGCTCAGTGAAGAAGACCTCCTGCTTGATTGGCGTGCCGAGCCAGCCCTGCCACCCCGCTATCGCTACGTGCATCATTACGATTCAGACAGTCTCAGACAAGCCGGTCAAAAAACCGGGCTTCAACTGGTCAAAGAATTTTATTCAGATGGAAAAGAGGGCGATCTCGCCCTCTATCAAGTCTGGGAAAAACCAGTCGATTAGCCTAAGGCAACATCCAAAAACATCATCAGTGCAAATCCTAACATCACACCAATCGTAGGAATGTCAGAATGACCCTGTGCGGCCGATTGTTTAGATTCGGGGATTAACTCTTCCGCTACAATATAAATCATTGCGCCCGCAGCAAATGAGAGCGCATAAGGCAGCAAATTGGTCATCATCGAGACAGCCCAAACCCCAATCAAAGCTGAAATTGGCTCGACAATTCCAGAAAGTTGCCCGAGCATGAATGCTTTATTGCGGCTTACGTTTTCCCGGCGCAAGGGCAGAGAAACCGCCATTCCCTCCGGGAAGTTTTGTAAGCCGATACCTAACGCCAGGGCAATTGCAGAACCCAGTTGACCGCCCCCAGGTACCGCAGCTGCTGCCCCAAAAGCAACTCCGATTGCCAGACCTTCTGGAATGTTATGCAGGGTAATCGCCAAAACAAGCAGCACACTGCGCTGCCAAGAACTTTTTATACCTTCGGGCGTTTTCTGTCCACGGTGAAGATGGGGTAATAACTTGTCAATTAAATAAAGGAAGGCACCGCCCAGCAAAAAGCCAACCACAGCCGGAAGCCAAACGGGGACCGGTCCACCCTCAGCCATCTCAATGGCTGGAGCCAGCAGAGAGAAATAACTTGCAGCAATCATCACACCAGAGGCAAAGCCAAGCATGCCGTCCAGAAGCTTTTGGTTAACGCCTTTGCCTAAATACACGGCCGCAGCTCCTAGAGCGGTAACTCCCCAGGTAAAGAGACTGGCTATCAAAGCTTGCGTGGCAGGGTTAAGATTTTGAAAGAATTCAATCATATTTTTCTCAACAAGTTTAATACTCTCCGTAGATTATACCTACTTTTCTCCCAAAGCATGTTTTGTATCGGGATTCATCGATATTTAGGTTTTTTGAGAATAGAATAGATAGTATGGATAAAATGGTTCAGGGTAATCTTTCAAATCAACTTTTGTTATGCTACAACTATCGCGAGGATGATCCTGCTCGGGCATCCTCTGAAGCTTATCGTCTGTTCAACGGATATTATGAAGGCTTGCCTGGTTTGGTAATTGATCGCTACGCGAAAACCATTTTAATCAGCAATCACAGCCGCCAGCCTGAAAGTCTGGCAACCCAGATAGACCAGGTCGTCCAAATCAGTATCTCTGAACTTAAATGGATTGAGTCAATTTTGCTCAAGACTCGTCATTCCAAAGACTTGGAAGAGAGAAAAGGGCGCTTGTTATTTGGCCAAAACCTCCCCCAAGAGTTCACCGAGGACGGCGTCCGCTACGCCATCGACCTGCGCCTGAACCAGGATGATAGCTTCTACCTGGACACTCGCAATTTGCGTTCCTGGCTTCAACAAAATTCAAAAGGTTTGCGGGTGCTAAATTTCTTTGCCTATACAGGATCTTTGGGAGTTGCTGCATTGGCAGGTGCGGCCGCAGAAGTCCTTCAAACTGACTCTAACAGTGGCTTTCTGGCGGTCGCGGAAAGGTCCCGACAGTTGAATGACTTGCCTGAGACAATGCGCCTGTGGAAGAGCGATTATTTCAAAGCCATCGCCAGTCTTAAAAAGAACAAAGCTTTGTTTGACATCGTTATCCTGGATGCGCCCTTCTTTTCTGAATCGCGCCACGGCAAGGTTGACCTTCAAAAAGAACAGGTTAAGTTAGTCAACAAAGCCAGACCGCTGGTGGCGCATGGCGGTAAGCTGATCCTGATCAATAATGCCCTTTATGTCTCTGGTAAACAGGTCATAAGTGAGATTAGTGAATTGGGCCGGTCAGGACACATTTCTCTTGAACAAACTGTTGACATCCCTCAGGATGTTACCGGATACCCCACCACCATTCGGAACCAACCTCCGGCAGACCCAGCACCCTTTAATCATCCGACCAAAATAAGCATTCTACAGGTAACCCGTAAAGACCAGGCCCGCTGAAGCGCTAAGAATATGGTCTCGTACGTTCAGTTGTGTTTTGGTTTGATCGCCGCGGACCTCTTGACCCTACTCATCTGCTGAATCGGGTTTCTCCACTGGCAGGCCCAACGTCATCCAGTCGTGCATCCCTCCGCGGTAATACAACAACTTTTCCGCAGGGTAACCGGCCTCCAATAGCGCCCGGATCGCCCGAGGAGACTGTCCGCATTGGGGGCCGTTGCAAAACAGGATGCTCATTTGGTCCAGATTCAGTTCGCCAACTCTTTCCGCAGCTTTGGTGTAGGGAATATTCTTCGCTCCAGGCAATGTGGCTTCCCTGTAGTATTCTTCAGTTCGACCGTCGAAAAGCGGCAGTCCTTTCTCAATGTGTTCGATAACTTCAACTTCACCAACAGTTTTTACGCCTTCGGCGACCTTAAACGGCTGGAGTTCACCTCAGGTGCTGTCAACGACTACCATGTCTTCCTGTCCCGGGATTGGCTGAGGAATGCTGGGAGAACGTTTGGGATTTTTTCTCCGCTCAATTGTTTTATGCATGTTTGTTACCTTTCTTCTTTTCTTCTAAATTGTTTACCATAACCATATCAATCCCTATTAAGGAATCACCACTGCAATAATTGGGGCCCCCTCGTGGAGTTGCCTCAACCTTTATTACGCCATTTGCGTAACACTCTCAAAATCCGGATTCCAGCTACTGGTTGTCTTCCAGGTCCGCGAGCAATTCCTTCATCTCCGCTATTTCTCTAACCTGCGCTTCGATGATCTGGTCCGCAATTTCACGCACGCGTGGGTCTTTAATATTAGCGCGTTCGCTGGTCAGGATAGCGATCGAATGGTGAGGAATCATCGCCCGCATATAGGAAACATCTGCAACGGTCGTTTGACTGCGAACCAGCCAGAACGAAAGCACGAATAAGATCAGGCTGCCAACGATTATGCCTGTGTTCGTGCGCTTATTGGTGTACATGTTGCGCATGAACAAAAGCATGACGATTGCCATAACTGCCCCCATAATCAGTGTCATGAAAAGACGGGTTTGACTGAAGAAAACGTGGTCCCACTCATAGGTGTTTAAGTACATTAAGCCATACATGATCACCGTTGCAGTCAACACCATTATCAAGAACTTTTTGTAGTTATTCATTCTTTTCTCCTTATCTCAGCCTTACAACAATTTCATCCTGATAGGATGCAAACAAGATCCATATTTAATGCGCAAAGCTGTCCTCGCTATCTTTATCTTACTCATTGGTTTATCACAGTGGAATCTTGCTGTAGAATGTAGGGCTAAACCGGGCGCACCTCTCGAAACCCGGATATCTTATCCCCCATAAATACAGACATCTATCCCACTACAACGCGTGACTGTAATTCATAAAGTGTATACCATGTGCTGACCTCCTCACAATTGAACCCCTTCAAAGGTTTGACATTTGAAAATTGTTATGTTAAAATCTCGTTCACGTCAGCACCAGAACCGGATATGGCGTATTACTTGCGGGTGTAGTTCAATTGGTAGAACGTCTCCTTGCCAAGGAGAAGGTCGTGAGTTCGAGCCTCATCGCCCGCTCTTTCGAGACTGATAGCAGACGTTATCAGTCTTCTCTTTAGGCGACGTGGCCAAGCGGTAAGGCAGGAGTCTGCAAAACTCTCATCATGGGTTCAATTCCCATCGTCGCCTCTTTTTGTTCACTTTTCTGATATCACAACCCGAGCATATAAAATAACTTAGTCATGGAAAGAGTCGCACGGACCGTCTCATTCCGCTCTAAATCAAGAACGAAGGAACTCTAGTAGCTCACCGAGATTCTCGATTATCAGATCTGGTTTGAAGGGGGAGCCAGGCAAGTCGGAAGGTTTGGTCTCTCCAGTTAAAACCAAGGCTGTTTGCACCCCGGCTGTCTGACCCAGCGCTATGTCGGTATACAACCGATCACCCACCATCAACATCTCACTAACTTCCACATCCCAATTCCTGGCTAACTCCCGCACGATACCTGGATTGGGTTTACCCAACACCAAATCGGGTCTTCTGCTGGTGCTGGTTTCAAACAGCGCCATGAAAGCACCAATATCGGGCAGCGGTCCGTCAGGCGAAGGGCAATTTAAGTCGGGATGGGTGGCGATATAGGGCAGCCCGCGCCTGAGAAAACGACAGAAATCGACCAGTTTCTGATAGGTCAATTCGGTGTCGTAGCCTAAAACCAGTACTTCGGGATCCTCTTGCACCAATTCGACCCCTGCTTCACTGAAACTGCTGCGCAAACTTTCGGTGCCCACAAGGAAAACCCTTTTATTGGGGCAAGATGCTTTCAGGTAGCTGATGGTCGCGTCTCCGGCAGTATAGATACGCGCGTCGGTTGGACGCACACCCAATCTCGTCAGTTTGGTTACATAAGCCGATTTGCTTTTTGAGGTGTTATTAGTCAGAAAGGTAAATTTAAGTCCAACCTGGTTGAGCCAGTCGAGCAATTCGAGCGCGCCCGGCAAGAGGGCATCCCCCATAAAGAAGGTGCCGTCCATATCCAGGATCAAAGCGGAGGGCTTAATAAATGTATCGCGTTTCACAGGTAATTGCTTTTTATATATGTAATTTTTATAATTGACCTTAATAATGAATCAAACGATCCAAGAAAGGCTTAAAAAATGGAAACCAAAATATATTCTATCCCAAACATAAGTTGTTTGCACTGCGTCAACAAGATTGAGCAGGCAATAAGTGCGATCGAAGGGGTTGATTTCGTTGATGCAGACCTCGCATCGTTAAGCGTTACTGTGGAATATGAATCACCTGCCGATGACATGACTATCCGCCGGACTTTAGAGACCATCGGATACCCAGCTTCCTCATGAGTGAAAAAGAGCATATTAATTTACCAATACTGGGGATGACCTGTGCGAATTGCGCGGTTTCTGTTGAACGCGCCTTGAAACGAACCGAAGGGGTTGATGAAGCCATGGTCAACCTCTCTTCAGAAAGAGTGGCGGTTACCTACGATGCTGATCAAGCCCTATTGACTGACCTGGTGGGAAGTATCCAAAATGCCGGCTACAACGTCGCCATGGGCGAAGCGGTATTGACTATCCCCGAGTTGAGTGACCCGGTCAACGCCCAACGACTTGAGAAATCGCTGGAAGGGAAACCAGGCATTATCTCCAGCCAGGCCAATCCCGTCGCTGAGAAATTGAATCTCGTCTACGTCCCAACCATCACTAATATCACCGAGATTATGGAACTGGTGTCCAAAGCAGGTTTCACCCCTACCCTTACCGATCGTGACCTCGACGACCCTGAATCGAAAGCCCGCCAGCGGGCTATTCAGGAGCAGCGCCGCCTGTTGATTATTTCGCTGGTGCTTACTGTCCCCATTTTTGTACTGCAAATGGGCAGTGAATTTAACTTGCTACCGCAGGCCATTAGTCAGGCTTCCTGGTTAAACTGGGTGCTGTTTGCGTTGGCGACTCCGGTCCAGTTTTATGTGGGTCGGTCCTACTACATCAACGCCTGGAAATCGCTGAAAAACGGCTCAGCCAACATGGATGTTTTGGTCGCGCTGGGGACCTCCGTGGCTTACTTTTACTCGGTTTTGGTCATGGTGGGTGTTCTGCCCGGCATGGTTTACTTTGAAACCTCAGCAACGATCATCACCTTGGTCAGGCTTGGGAAATACCTGGAAACAAAGGCAAAATCTGGCGCAGGCGATTCAATTAAAAAACTGCTCAGTCTTAAGCCAACCAAAGCCCGCATACTTAGCGATGGGCAGGAAACTGAAATCGACTCCGGAGACCTGGTGCCTGGCGATTTGATTGTTGTTCGTCCTGGTGAAAAATTACCAACTGATGGCATCGTGGTGGAAGGCTTTTCGAGTATTGACGAAAGTATGCTCACCGGTGAATCAAAACCCATCGATAAAAGCCCCGGCTCTGAAGTATTTGGCGCAACCCTCAACAAAAACGGTCGGCTTGTTTTCAAAGCCACTAAAGTCGGTCGCGATACCTTCCTTAGCCAGATTATCAAAATGGTTGAGGATGCCCAGACCAGCAAAGCGCCAATCCAGCAATTGGCCGACAAGATTTCGGCTGTCTTTGTGCCGATCGTGATCGCGATCGCGGTTCTCACTTTTGTGATCTGGTACTTTGTTATTCCCCCACCCACTCAGCAGACCATGCATGGGGCGATCACACCTCTGGCTAACGCCATCATCAACACCGTGGCAGTGTTGGTGATTGCTTGCCCATGCGCTATGGGCTTGGCGACGCCAACCGCCGTGATGACCGGAACCGGCAGAGCGTCTGAACTCGGGATTTTATTTAAATCTGGTGAGGGGCTAGAAGCAACCGGCGGTGTGGACACCATTTTGTTCGATAAAACCGGCACGCTCACCGTGGGACGTCCGCAATTAACGGACATCCTGCCGCTCTCCGGACGGTACACCGAGGAACAATTATTGAACCTGGCAGCATCAGCCGAAAGTGGCAGCGAGCATCCCCTGGCTGACGCGATTGTGGCTGAGGCCACCCTCCGAAATCTTAGCCTGCAGGCCCTGGGCTCGTTCAGGAACTACCCGGGCAAAGGCATCCGAGCAGGCATTGATGGCAAAACAGTTCTGGTCGGCAACAACCGCTTTATTGAATCCCAAAAGATTATTACCTCTCCTGAGATCGTTGCCAGAATGGAAAAACTGGAAGCCGACGCAAAAACAGTCGTGCTGATCGCCATCGAGGGTCAAATCGAAGGATTGTTTGCCATTACAGACGCGCTTAAACCGACCTCCCGGGAGGCTGTGGCTGAGCTGGAAGCAGCAGGATTGACCACTGGCATGCTCACCGGTGACAACCAGACAACGGCCGAGGCTATCGCCCGTCAGGCCGGCATCACAGAAGTCCACGCAAACCTTCTGCCTGGAGATAAAACCGAGATCATCCGGCAAGAGCAGGAAAAGGGACGGAAGGTAGCTATGGTCGGCGACGGCATCAACGACGCGCCAGCCCTGACCCAGGCAAACAGCGGGATTGCAATCGGCACCGGTACAGATGTTGCCATTGCGTCCGCGTCAGTTGTGGTTATCAGCGGAGATCCGCTTTCAATTTCTCAGGCAGTTCGCCTCTCCAAACGCACCTTGCGTACCATCAGGCAGAATCTGTTTTGGGCCTTCATCTACAACGTGATTCTGATCCCGGTGGCCGCGGCAGGATTGCTGCATCCGATGTTTGCCGCAGGGGCCATGTCGCTCAGCAGTATTTTCGTAGTGACCAACAGCCTGAGATTAAAGAATTTTGAAAAGAATAAGAAGACAAAAATTTAATTGAAAATTGATGATATTGCTTGAAAGTTAATGTGCTTGCCCTGGTGGCAAGCACATTATATATTAATGAGGTATTGCTTTTCTGGCCAACTCGTCAACCCGCTCGTTCATCGGGTTGCCGGCGTGACCTTTTACCCACACCCAGTCGATCTGGTGCCTGGCCAGTTCGAAATCCATCTCCTTCCAGAGATCAACGTTTTGAAGCTGACCATGTTTTCGCTTCCAATCGCGTCGCTTCCAATCCTTCAGCCAGGAGGTGGCACCGTTAAGCAGATAAGCTGAATCTGTGTGAAATCGAATCCGAGAGGGTCGGTTTAGAGCCCGCAAAGCTTCCAGAGCAGCCTGCACTTCCATGCGGTTGTTGGTCGTTTCTTTTTCCCCCCCACTAATTTCCTTCTCTTGGTCGCCATAGCGCAATATCGCAGCCCAACCTCCCGGGCCGGGATTGCCACTGCAGGCGCCGTCAGTATAGATTTCAACTTCAGGCAGGTTGTTCAAGGTTGCTGCTCCAGATTTATCCTGGTGGTCTCTCCAAATATTTCCAGAATGTTACTAAAATAGTCTGAGTCCAGATTGTAAACCCGCTGGTAGGCATCCTGAAAGACCAGCCTTACCGATGCCCAATCAGAATTCTCAGGCACAACAGTTACGGTCGGATCGCTGAGCAATGCAGCGGCCCACTGGGGATGTTCGAGCGCATACTCAGGAGCGACTTCTGCAGGATGCCCGATAGAAGGCCACAATCCGTGGATTTCAGCCAGACGCGCCTGCTGTGCGGGCTCCATCAGCCAGCTCGCAAAAATCCAGGCTGCCAGTTCTGAGTTCGAATCAGTGGGTGGGACGGCAAACGCAAGCGGCTCAAGCACAAGAAACGATTCCCCGGCAGCGTTTGGATAGCCCAAGGCAGTCCAGTCATCCTTAAAATTGCCAGAACGCTGGTAATCAAGCTGGAAAGGGAGGCTCAACAGCGACCCTTCATAAGCCACCGCATAACGGTCTGAAAAATAGCGGTAAGGCAGCGGTTCGACCCCTCTCCAGGTCTGGTTGAGACCATAGGCTGTCTTCAAAAAGTTGAACGACGCCAGCAGAGGTTCAGGCTGCGGGGTAAAGCTCCCTTGCTGCTCCTCAAATTCACCGCCAAAAGAGCGGTACCAACTTTGCGCGGAGAGCGGGTCTTGCGACAGCCACAGTCCACCTGTGCCGTTATTGTTAAAATTCCCGTCAACCAGGTTGACTTTCATTGCCGCCTCAGCCAGGCTCATCAAATCTTCCCTGGTTGCAGGGATATTGTTGAAACCCAGCTCTTGAGCCCAGGTTGTGTTGTAAAGCAAAATTCCCGCGTTATAAGCAAGAGGAATGGTGTAGTGAATCGATTCCCCAAAGCGGGGAGAAAACGCCGCAAAAGGCGAGTCTGTTTGAAAATGAGCGATCACACCAAACTTCGGGTCTCGCGCGTAATCATCCAGAGCCAGAAATTGTGTATCAGGTTGAGCCGCCGATAGATCCGCTCCCATACCAATCACCAGGTGATCCCCCAGCAAGCCATCAAAAATAAGGTTTGCTACCCCGCTGACCCCTCCCGAAGGGACCCCGGCAACATGAATGCCCCAGCGATTGCTGACGTTAAAATCGCGAATCATCTGGTCGAATTGTTCACTGGTATCGTAAAAAGGATGGCGAACGGTGATGCTCAGCCCTTTAAGCAGTTTATCTGTGATAGTAATTGTGGGAACTGCCCGGGTTTCTGTTGGAAGCGGTCCTTGTGTCGGCTCAGGAGTAGAAGTTGCTACTGTGACAGCCCGCGTTAGAGTTGGGTCCACAGTTGGCGATTCGTCTGGCAAGGCAACACAAGCAGCCAGTAATAGCTGGCTAATGAGCAGCACCATAATAAGATTTCTAAATCGTGTTTGTTTCAAATGTTCCTCCACGGAGCGGGAATGGATGGGAGTCGAACCCACCTCGGCTCTTGCGACCCGACACTGATTTTGAAGACCAGGAAGCCCACCAGGACCTAACCATTCCCATATGAAGGATAATTCAGTCACGCCTTGATTGTCAACCCGAAATATTACTTTCTTCGGATTGTTTGGCGCGTGGTTTTCAGAGGAAAAATGCCGCTTTGTCGTGTTATTAACCCGGCTCGGAAAACTTATACTACCTCTCTGGTCAATTTTTAAACGTTGTGATAAAGTAGTTGATGGATAAACTAAATCAGTATTACGTATCGAGGCGTAGAAAGAAAATAATGAACGAACATCATAATCACACCCCCGAATGGGTTAAAAACGCTGTTTTTTATCAAATTTTTCCAGACCGCTTTGCCTGGAGCAACCAGGTAAGCAAACCCGCTAACTTCGAAAAGTGGGATTCTCTGCCCACCACCGACGGCTTCAAAGGCGGCGATTTGGTGGGCGTGTATGAAAAACTGGATTATCTTGAGGATCTCGGCATAAACGCGATCTATTTCAATCCTATTTTTATGTCAGCTTCAAACCATCGCTATCACACCTTCGATTATTACCGGGTTGACCCGCTCTTAGGCGGTAACGAAGCCTTCTTTAAGCTGCTCGAAGAAGCTCACAAACGCGAAATACGCATTGTGTTGGACGGAGTCTTTAACCACGCCAGCCGCGGGTTCTTTCCTTTCCATCATATTATGGAAACCGGAAGCAGCTCGCCTTACTACGACTGGTTCAATATCAAATGTCTTCCGTTGAACGCTTACCATACCAGGGCAAATTACGATTGCTGGTGGAATCTGCCCGCGCTGCCAAAGCTGAACACAAAAAACCCTCAGGTGCGTAAATATATCTTCGATGTAGCCCGATATTGGGTTGAGAAGGGTATCGACGGATGGCGGCTGGACGTTCCATTTGAAATCGACGATGATGAATTTTGGGAAGAGTTCCGCGACGTTGTAAAAACTGCCAATCCCGATGCTTATATCGTCGGCGAAATCCCCAGCGAAGCTCAACGCTGGCTTGGCACCGGCAGGCAATTCGATGCGGTTATGAATTATCAACTCACCCATGCAGTTCTGGCATTCTTTGGTGGCAATCGTATCGACCGTGAACTTGCCGAGGGCATGATGGGTCTTCCAGCTCCCCAGGCAGCTAACGCCGCTCAATTCGCGGCCCGCACAACCCGGTTGCTCGAGATGTATCCCAAAGAGTTTTCCTACGCGCAGATGAACTTGCTCGACAGCCACGACATGCCCCGCTTCCTCAGCCTGGTGCAAGGGGATGTCCGCCGCTTGAAGCTGGCTTACCTTTTCTTGATGACCTACCCCGGCGCGCCGACAATCTATTACGGCGACGAGATTGGTATGACCGGCGGGCGTGACCCGCTGAACCGCAAGAGCTTCCCCTGGGATAAAAGCAAATGGAATCAGGATTTGCACGATTACATCCGGGAATTAATTTTGGTGCGCCAATCGATGCCTGTCTTACGGCGCGGCAACTATGAACCCATTTACACCCAGGAGCGCGTGCTAGCCTACTTGAGACGTGATCATCAGGAGGATAAGGTTCTGGTCATTATCAATGCGGATGAAACTCCCCAAACGGTGACAATCTCTTTGAACAGCGCATTCGATGATCAATCCACACTGCAGGATCAGATAGGCAAAGCCAGTTTTATGGTTGAGAACAACCAGCTGAGTGGCATCACCATCCCCGCGCAGAGTGGATATATTCTGGCGTAGTTCTTTTACTTGTCAGCAAAGGCGTCAATAACTGGTAAACGGAGACCTTAGAAGGTCTCCTTTTATTTCTCCTACCCAACGATTCTCGAATAAGCAAGAGTAACCATCCTTCTGCAAGACTGGCCACTAATCTGTGGCACAAAATCAATCCTCGATGGCTTGCGAAAAATCGGATCTGGACTTAAACCTACAAGAGAGACGGAAAGTATTCACTTACCAGCCGGATAAAGTAAGGGAAAAGCAGCATCGCCAGCCAACCGCTCACCAACCCAATCAACCAGCCGACAACCACATCAGATACATAATGGAGCGCCAGCGCCACCCGGGAATAACCGACCAGGATAGCCCAGAGAAGCGCGATGACTGTAAGCCAAAAGTTTCCCAATGTCGAAAACATGGTAGCGATTGCCATCGCTCTAGCGGCGTGACCCGAAGGAAAAGAATGAGGGTCGGTGACACGGTAAACCTGCCCGAATTCACCGGTGGGGCGCGGTCGCCTGACCAGGAACTTGATCGCCAGAACGATCACTGCCAGCACGGTCAGCCCAAAAGCGGTAAACAAGGCCATCTGACGAGGTGTGCCTTCGCTTGCCGCCCAGATAACTGTTAGCCCTATCAGCCAGTACCAGGAATCACAACTGTGACTGATAGCCTCCAAAGCGGTCCGTAAAACGCGCTTGTCTTCCGCAATGGCCAATCCCCGCGACCACTCAGCATCTTTTTTCAAGAAATCTTGCATCGCTTTCACCTGTTTTAGAGCAGAAATGGAATCGCGGCGATAACGACAAAAGCCAGTAACACCAAACCGAAAGCCATCCAGGCATCCTTTGAAGTTCTTTGGTCAACAAAAGCCGGGAAGCCATCTACCCGTTCAATCTTCCAGCGTGTGCCTGCCA
>JBBAES010000027.1:0-16575 GCA_041655815.1 Anaerolineaceae bacterium | reverse complement strand
GCTAAAACAACCAACAACCATTTGTGGCTATGCGCATTAAGCGCTGGTTTTCAGTATTGCGCGCACCGGGCTGGCTTCACGAGACTCCAGTTTCAGCGGCAGGCAGATCAGTTCATATTCGCCTGGGTGCACATCACGCAGATCAAGTGTTTCCAAAATAATCACATTATTCGATAATAAAATCTCGTGCGGAGTGACAAGGTCGTCATATGGGGCGATCGACAAATAGTCTATCCCCACCAGTTTGCAACCATGCTCAACCAGCCACTGGGCAGCACTCGGTTCGAGGGCGACGTAATCAGGGTTAAACGGTTGAGAGGGGTGGTCCCACAATTTGCTGTTAGACGTCTTGAAGAGCAATCTGGTAACATCCCCGAGCCGGACGCTTTCCAAAAAGCAGGCATTAATGCTTGTATTTTCCTCTGGCACGCCAACAACCGTGGCTGCTCCCATCAGGCAAGTAAGGTCCAGATCATCTAAATTAGTAGCGCCTTCGATAAAGTGCAGCGGCATATCGATATGGGTGCCTACGTGCGCCCCTATTTGAATAGAACTGACATTTGAAGATGCCCCATCGGCGATGCGACTCTCCCAACCCAACCTGACCGGCTCATCACCTGGCCAGACCAACATGCCGTTACTGATTCCCACCGTGATATCGATTAATTCCATCTCAGCACCTCGTTTGTATCGTGTCTGATAGTTTTCGCAAGCACTTTTGCTTACAATATTGTAATTGAATGCAGACGAATCCGGAAATCGCGAATCTGAAAAATGGGCAGATAACTAATGCTGCTGAAAATCATTCGGCATTGTTAGGTTAGTGTAAAGGTTTCTTCCAACATTCTATTCTTTGTGGAACTGATGATATATTGTCTTGATGAGGTTGTATGAATAAGGTATACATAGCAGGAATCGGACAGACGCCGGTTTCCGAAAGCTGGGAAAAATCTTTGAAGGAATTGGCCGGTGATGCCGGCTTAATTGCAATGGAAGACGCTGGCATTGGCTATCCGGATGCGCTTTTCGTCGGTAACATGATGGCGATCACGGCTAATAGACAAGCGCAACTGGCAACGCTGATGGCAGACTGGCTGGGTTTCCACCACAAGCCAGCCATTTCCATTGAAACAGCCTGCAGTTCGGGCTCTGCCGCATTTCGTATGGCTTTGATGGCGATTGCCAGCGGTGAACTTGAGAGCGCTCTGGTGATCGGTGCAGAAAAGATGACCGACTCCCCGGGCAGCGAAATCACCGCCAGCCTTGCTACCGCCGCAGATGCTGAACTGGAGGCGGACTTTGGGCTCTCTTTCGTCGGTTTGAACGCGCTGCTGATGCGCCGCTATATGCACGAATACGGTTGGAGTCATGCTGATTTCGCTAATTTCTCGATCAACGCTCATGCGAACGCCGTTCACAACCCCAATGCTCGTTTCCGAAAAGCAATCAGCAAAGATACCTTCACGAAGTCACCCATGATCTCGGACCCGATTAACCTGATGGACGCCTCTCCTGTATCGGATGGCGCCGCGGCAATAGTTTTATCCGCACGTCCGATCCAAACGGAAGGCAAAAACGTTTCGGTAATCGCTTCTGCGGCAATGACCGATACGCTCTCGCTTCAAAACCGTCAAAACACAATCAAGCTAAACGCGGCTGAGACCTCAGCCAGAGCAGTCTACGCGCAGGCCGGGTTATCTCCTTCGGATATGGGGCTTTTTGAATATCACGACGCCTTTTCAATTATGGCAGCCCTCTCTCTGGAAGCTGCTGGCTTTTGTGAACCTGGGCAAGGACCAAGGCTGGCAATCGACGACAAAATAAAATATGACGGAGACATTCCGGTCGCGACCATGGGCGGACTAAAGGCTCGCGGGCACCCGGTCGGTGCCACCGGCATCTACCAGCTGGTCGAGGCGACTCTACAATTGCAGGGGCGAGCCGGTCCAACCCAGGTGAAGCGAAATAAATACGCGTTGACCCAAAACATTGGAGGCTCAGGATCGAATATTATCACCCATATCCTGCAGTCTGAGTGATACAATTCATCAGTAACAACAATTAAATATTTTTCAATGGGAGAGGGACCGATGAAGGAATTCCACGCCACCAAGGCAGCGCGCGATAAATATAATTTTGATGACGTCTTATTTTCAAAAAATGGAAATCTGATTTTTGCAGATTTCCAGGCTTCTAGAGAATTTGCCCACAAAATCAATCAATTGCGAACTGATATTGATGACCCGGAAACGTTTGCGTCGCCAGCCGATATCAATGCAATGGGCTTGATCGACGAGATTTCTCATCATATCGTTGAGGAGTATTACAAAACCCATGGTCAAAACATCCAGTCGGACCTGGCTCGATTTTTAATCGATCGAATTGGGCGGGAAAAAGTCATTGATACCCTGACCAGTTTCAACCAACAGTTCCCTCCTGCTGCTGTTTACCGGGGCCAGGAAAGTATCCAGGAATATCTGAATGGTTCAGACCGTGGTGTTCGCAACTATGACGTCACAGTGGAAGAACTGTTGATGACCTGGCTGCTCAATGTTAACCCCGCTGCCAAACGATATCGTGAAATTTTTGATGACCGCCCACTCTATACCGACAGCGCATATGCGCCGCTTCTGGACGGCATACAGGCGTTCTTCAAAACCCAACCCACCTTTGGCCCGGAAAATCAAGACCTGATCAGCATGCTTCGCACTCCTGCCTTGAGGGAACCGGATTCTTTAACCGGACAGCTTGAATATATGCGGAAACACTGGGAGGCCTACCTGGGTGAATTCATCTTGCGTGTGCTCGGCAATATCGACTTGTATTCAGAAGAAGCCAAGGCCCAGGCGATGCTATTTTCAGCCGGTCCTGACTTTTCCAACCCCGAAACATTTGTCCCTGAATACAAACTCGACGCCTGGGGGGAAAAGCTGAGTGAAGATGAAAATTACAGCCCAGATAGCGACTGGATGCCCAGAGTAGTGATGCTGGCAAAAAACGCGTTTGTCTGGCTCAACCAACTTTCTCGCGAATACCAGCGTCAGATTGACCACCTGGATCAAATACCAGACGAAACACTCGACCGTTTGGCTCAGTGGGGTTTCACAGGTCTGTGGCTAATCGGGTTGTGGGAGCGCAGTGAAGCCTCACGTGAAATCAAGCAAAGGATGGGAAATCCAGATGCGGTTGCCTCGGCTTATTCACTGGCGCGGTATCAGATAGCAGAACGGCTGGGTGGGGATGAAGCTTACCAAAACCTTTCACAACGCTGCGAGGCGCGAGGGATCAAGCTCGCCAGCGATATGGTCCCGAACCACATGGCCATCGATTCAGACTGGGTTTATGACCATCCGGATTGGTTTATCCAGGCAGAACGCCCGCCATTCCCGGCATATCAGTTTGATAGCCCTGATCTGTCAATGCGGCCTGAGATCAGCATCCACCTGGAAGATCACTACTATTCCCGCACGGACGCGGCGGTAGTCTATAAGCATTACGACCACAACACTGGTCGAACACGCTATATTTACCACGGCAACGACGGTACCAGTATGCCCTGGAACGACACCGCTCAGTTGGATTACCTGAATCCTGTGGTTCGTGAAGCTGTCATTCAGACCATTCTGGAGGTTGCCCGAAAATTCCCGATCATCCGCTTTGATGCCGCCATGACACTGACCAAAAAGCATTATCAACGCCTGTGGTTTCCGCAACCGGGCAGCGGTGGTGACATCCCCTCCCGCGGGGATTATGCCATGACCAAGGAGGCATTCGACCAGGCCATGCCGGAAGAGTTTTGGCGAGAGGTCGTTGATCGGGTCGCGTCCGAAGTGCCCGACACCCTGCTGTTGGCTGAGGCATTTTGGCTGATGGAAGGCTATTTTGTGCGCACTCTGGGCATGCACCGGGTTTACAACAGTGCCTTCATGCACATGCTTCGTAATGAAGAAAACGAGAAGTACCGACAGCTGATCAAGAACACCCTGGTCTATGACCCTCAAATCTTGAAACGTTATGTCAATTTTATGAACAATCCGGACGAAGAAACAGCGGTGGAGCAATTTGGCAAAGGCGACAAGTATTTCGGGATTTGCACGCTGCTTTCTACCATGCCAGGCTTGCCAATGTTTGGTCACGGGCAAATTGAGGGGTATACAGAAAAATACGGCATGGAATACTACCGCCCTTACTGGGATGAAACGCCCGACCAGGGGCTGGTGAATCATCACGCGGCTACCATTTTCCCGCTGTTACATCGGCGTAAGATTTTTGCCGAAGTGGATAACTTCCGGCTCTATGATTTTTATAACGACGATGGCAATGTTGATGAAAACGTCTTCGCGTACAGCAATTATTACCAGGGCAAGGCAGCCCTGGTGGTCTACAACAACCGCTTTGGTGACAGCTCCGGCTGGATCAAACAATCCGCGCCTTATCTGGTAAAAGAGGGCGACGAAAGCTCTCTGCGTCAAAGCAATCTCGCCGACGCCCTACAGCTTCAAGGTAGTACTGATGATTTTGTGATCTTCCGGGACAGCACCTCAGGGCTCTGGTTCATACGCAGCCTCGGTGAGATTCGCGACCGCGGACTGCGTTTTGACCTGAACGCTTACAGCCATCAGGTCTTACTCGACTTCAGAGTAGTCAGCGGAGCACAGTTCGCCGCGCTAAACGATATGCTAAAAGGTGGCGGAGTCCCGAATCTTGATGACACCCTGAATGAAATCGACCTGGCACCATTGCTGCAGCCGTTGCGAGCTTTGATCAATGCTCAAAACCTTAAGCGCATAAGCAAGCCCGAAGTGCGAGGAATTGAGAAAAACATTTCTGCAAGCGCGCTCGAGCAGAGTCTGGTCTACTTACGCAAGGCCGGCGAATCTCAACAAGACGCCTTCGACCTGGAAAAAGCAAACCAACGTGCCAGACAACTTATGATCAGCCTGTCAGAGCCTGAGAAACTGGAAGGTCAACTTGGGCTTTCCGCTATGGTGACTACGCGCAAAGTTTACGATGTTATCACAGATAAACTGTCGGATGACCCCCGCAGGCAGTTTGTGTTGATGATTTGGGCACTTCTAAGTAATCTTGTCGGCCCAGGAAACCAGCCCGCTGCCGCAGGGTTGAACCGCGAAATCTCTGAGCGAAAACCAGTATTCAACTTGGTCAATCAGACGCTGACTCAATTGGGTTTCACGGACTACGAAGCCTGGAAGAGTACCCAGGCGATCCAGGCTTTGATAAGCGACCTTCAGCCCGTAGAATCTGCAGTCAGTGCGAAGATATTTTTTGAGAACTGGATTGACGACCCCAAGGTGAGAGAATATCTGGAAGTAAACCAATACGAGGGTATTCAATGGTTCAACAAGGAACGCTTTGAGGATTTCCTCTGGTATCAGCGCGCCGGCAGGCTAATGACACTTGCGGTTGACCTCAAAGAAGACCCTTCCGAAGTACTGGAAATAATCCTAAGACAGGAAGAAATCCTCGCCGAAATCAGTGAAGCTGAAGCAGGTTCGCAATACCAGATTGGTAAATTGATTGAGCTGCTGGACCAGGATTAAGTTTCGTTTTTAGCTCTAACCAGGGTCTGAGTGAAGACAGTGTCTGCTCTCAGCCCTGTTTTTTGATCCCGCACGTCCGCCAGTTTTCTAATTATCTCTGGGTCGATGTGTTCTCCTGTAACTAGCTCGCTCAACCAGACTGCGTATGCCGCATAGGCGATATTGTTGTGAGGTTCAATGCGGTGAAATTCCTGATGGAACCAGCCGCAGGAGGTGAACATTCTTTGTCTTTTAACCTGCGCCCGCATGAGCAAATCAATTCTATGAAGATCAGCAGCGGATATCCCTCCCCCGCCTTCCTCGCAGACCAAATCTGCCAACGTTTTCTGTCCAATAATCACTTTGAAGTATTCGTTACGGAATCTCCAGGGATCGTCAACGAATCCTGTCATAAAAGTGACGTAAGTGTTGTCCAGCCAGTCGGCGATTTCACGCAGAGAACAATACAAAGGCTCTTTCCAATACGCTCCAGGAGTGCAGGCGCATTCTTTTTTCCAGCGGTCTACACCGTGAAAACAAGACCAGGAGGATAATGGGACCAGGGTCGCCTTAGCATCGACCTTGTTTTCCCTCAACCACTTGCCCGGGTAGGTCCACTGAAAGTCAGGATTAGTTTCAGAAATATTCAAAATATATGTCAAAAATTTATCACGGAATTTCTGATGATGCCCATAAAGTTCGCCATCGCTGGCAATTGTATTAAGATTTCCGTTAGCCCGGCTTAGTTTCTCACGGACAGTATGCAAGAAGCGGTCTCCGTTTTCAGTGCTGTCGGGAATAAAACTGACCATGGTGCTCAGGTCTCTGTTATAGGGAAAAACCACAAAAGGTGCGCGCCCGCTTGGAAGTTCCACTTGGTACGGACCCGGACGATCATCAAGCGGGCACAACTGCCAGGGCGCCAGGATGGTGTAGCTCAACCCAAGGTCAGATAACACACATAATGTCGCCAGGTCGGCACCAGTTTCTGGTAGCCAGATACCTTCGGGCTTATGCCCAAAGCGATATTCAAAATCAGATATCCCCCAATAAACCTGAGTGATTTTATCTTGCGGTGTTGCCAATGGCAGAATGGTATGGTGACAACTCTGAGCCATTCCATTGCCAACGCCATACCTGTCGAAATTCGCTCTTTCCTGATCGACAATCATTTGGGCAATTTCAGGCTTGTAATTCCACATCCATCTGCAGAGTGTCGGGCCGATATTGAAGCTGATTTTACCAAAATTGCCGGCCAAGGCATTGGGCTGGTAGCATTCCGCCAAGATTTTTTCGTTCCAGTTATTGAACGGCTCTGCGCCGCTTTCTGAGGGTATGTAGTCGGATATGGGGTCTTCGCGCGGTGGCTGGTAAAAGTGTCCGTGGATACAGAGATTCATAAATGATCAAGCTATCCTTTCAAATAAGAAAGTTTTTGTTTCATCCTGGCCGGGTTGATCTCAAAGATTCTGGACATACTGTCCAGGCTGGTAGCACGGTTTTCAGCCAGATAATCCATCCAGTATACATTGATTGGGGGGTTCTTCATATTGTTCTCAACAATTTGAGTGAAGAAACTGTATTGTACCGGGGAAATATTTAGAAATTTAGGCTGCCTGCCCATGGCCTCAGCGACTAATTGGGCAATTTCACGGTAAGATAACTGCTCAGGGCCACCAACCTCGATGGTTGTATTCAAACTTTCTGGCATCTCCATCGACCAAATCAGAGCGGTTACAAAATCATCTACCCAAAGCGGTTGAAGCAATACATTACCTTCTCCGGGTAAGAAGAAAAATCCCAGGAATTTTTTAAGCAACCTGGCGATAGATTGTGTAAAATGGTCGCCATCGCCAAACAGCCAACCGCTGCGAAAGATCGTGTAGGGAAGCTCCGATTTTCTGACTACTTCTTCACCCAATCCTTTAGCTTTGAGAAGACCATAAGCCGAATTTCGATCTGCCCCCAGATGGCTGATGTAATAAAAGCGTTTTACACCAGCCTGATTGGCAATGTTTGTAAACACTTCCAGGTTTTGAATCTCAAATTTGGCCAGATCCGCTTTGGTGCCCTCTTGTTCGATGCCTGCAAGGTGGAATACCGTGTCAACCTTATTAAAGGCTGAACGTAAACCGCCGCTATCTTCCATGGAACTTAAGACGATATCGTAATTCTTGCCTTTGGGAAGTGCTCCGGTTTGCCCGCCGGGGGGAAGCAGCAACCGAAAATCGAAAGAACTGGCCTCCAGTTTTTCAACCAAGTTCTTGCCGATAAAGCCAGTCCCGCCCGTAACCAAGATCATGCGGATTATTATAGCAGAAAAGGATTTCTGGCATACTACTTGCACTTTAGGTAGCAGTAATAAAGGTGGATTGAATGACTATGGAAAAGAAAATTGGTTTTCACTATTTTCAAGACTTGAACCACTATCAGGCACGAGACCTGGCTTTGTGGCAGCCTGAACTGGAATCGTTGCAGGCAGGATGGCTGGTGCTTAAGGCAAGCACATCCTACGCGATTCCTGAAGAGTTTATTCGGGGTATGCTCAATTCGGGTGTTCAACCGATTATTCATTTTGATTTTCCCGTGAATTCCGATATCCGGGCGGAAGACTTGCGTATTTTGCTCAGTTCATACGCTAAATGGGGTGTCAGGTATGTGGTCTTCTTTGACCGACCCAATATGAAATCCAGCTGGCTGCACGACACCTGGTCGCAAGGCGACCTGGTAGAACGCTTTTTGGATCGCTACCTTCCCTTTGTACGTGCTGCTGAACAACAAGGATTGATACCGGTCTTCCCGCCCTTGCAACCTGGAGGAGATTATTGGGACCTGTCTTTCCTGAAAAAAGTCCTCAACCTGGTCAAGCAGCGCAGGAGTCTCGATTTTGTTTCCAACCTGCACATCGCGGTAAGCTCTCAGACCTTCGATCATCCGCTCAGTTGGGGTGCTGGCGGTAAGCGCAATTGGAAAGTGCCGCGCCCATATTCGAAAAGCGATCTTGGCGAAGAAGATCACATCGGGTTCAATGCCTGGCAATGGTATGGCGATCTGGTCAACAACATTTTGGAGATCGACCCGAAGATGTTCCTGTTTTATTTCGGAAGTTCAGATATCCGCACCAGCTTGCTCGATCCAAAAGTAACCTTTGAGGAATTAGTCGACTTCGCACTCAGCCCTTCCGAAGAAGCTGGACATGCTGCGGACCAAAAAAACAATATCCTCGGCTGCCTTTTCTGGATTCTCAGTTCCAATGAAGAGAGCCAGGAAGGCACGACGGCTTTCTTTGATGTCAGCGGCAAACCCAAGGTTGCGTCGATCCCTGCTTACAAAGCAAAGCTGGAAAACACCCGCAAACAAAATCTGGAGTACGCCGTTTCAGACCGTCTGGCAGAATGGATCTATCCAATCGACCATTACCTGCTCTTACCTTCTTTCGAATGGGGAATTCCTGAAAATACACTCGATCGCATCCGACCCATCATTCGCGATTCCCGTCCAACCATCGGATTTTCGTTGATTGAGGCCACAAACGCCCGCAAAGTGACAGTTTGGAACGAAAACGGCGCATTCAGCGTGCATGACATAGATATATTACGAGAAGCCGGCTGTCTGGTTGATGAGCAAGTAATCAACAGCGTCGGAATACCCGCATAAGAACGAAGGAGAGAAAAATGCATCCATCATACGAAAATCCTAACCAAATATCGCCTAGTAGCCCAAAAATTGTGGTCATTGGAATGGGAGGCGGTGGATCCAATGCGATCAACCGAATGATTGAAGGTGGCATGCAAGGGGTCACCTTTGTTTCAGCTAATACGGATGCCCAGGCGCTCTCGACAAACCTGGCGCCAAATAAGATCCAGTTAGGGCCAAAACTGACCCGTGGTCTCGGCGCAGGGGGCTTACCGACGGTGGGAGAATCTGCCGCTGAAGAAAGCAGCAAGGATCTGGCCCAAGTTCTCCAGGGCGCGGATATGGTTTTCCTGACAGCCGGAATGGGTGGCGGTACAGGAACCGGTGCGATCTCGGTGGCGGCTAAAGTTTCTAAGGCATGCGGAGCCGTGACAGTCGCGATCGTCACCAGACCCTTTTCTTTTGAGCTCGGACGAAGGCAGTCCAACGCGGATACCGGCATAGAAAAATTGAAAGAATATACCGACACACTGATTATCATTCCAAATGACAAATTGCTTGAGATCGCGCCAAGGGATTTGCCACTGGAGATGGCCTTTACTTTAGCGGATGATGTCTTGAGGCAAGGTGTCCAGGGTGTCTCAGAATTAGTAACCGAAACCGGACTGATCAATGTGGACTTCTCACATATCAAAAACATCATGACCCGCGGAGGCAACGCCCTGATGTCGATTGGTACCGGCAGCGGACCGCACAAGGTACAACAGGCAATTGAGAAAGCACTCCACCATCCTCTTCTGGATGATATTGATCTCTACTCAGCCTCTGGAATGGTCGCGAACTTCACTGGAAGTGATGACATGTCCTTCAGAGATGTGACCGACGCCCTGAAAACCCTCCAGGATGCAACCGGTGGTCACGCAGAAATTATTCCCGGAATCATTACCGACTCGAGAATGGAAGACCGTGTTCAACTCATCTTGATCGTTACTGGGATCGGTGCACCAAAAGCAAATTTTCCAGAGAATAGTTTCGCCGGGTTGGCAAGGACTGAAGACGAATACACTCACCCGGTGGAAACAGAGAATATCGAAGCATACGAAGCGCCTGCAGAAAATAATGAGATTGGATTGGAACAATATCCAAATATCGATGCCAGGGATAACCTCTCGGTTCCAGCTTTTTTGCGCAGGAGAATGAAGAAGTAAGCAACTATGAAAGCAGAAGCCATCCTAAAAGTAAACGAGAAAGTCTTGAAAAAGCAGCCAAAATTGTCTGGTGTGAGTCCTAAAGTGAGCGCGCTTTCAACAGGCAGTTTTTTACTTCAATATAGTTTTCGCGATGATTTACCCAATGGGAAGTCAATTTCTCAAACAATTCGCGTTGTTGCGGATGAAGACGGCAAAATCAGCAAGATGTCTTCTTCAAGAGGATGATTGAGGAGCATGACGGCGACAAGCTATCCAATACGCGCATTTAAGGGCAAAAAACGTACGAAGAAAGTCCGAAAGCAGGCCTTAGCCGATCAAGCGCCGGTAATGCTTTCTTTTGAGACTCAGCGCGTTTTGGCAGCAAAACAAGCCCGACCGGTAGATCAAATCCTAATGTACGCCTCTGACACAGAACAGCTTAGCTTTCAACCGACTGTGCGCCTGGAGGTAAAGCATTATTCTCCTGAACTTGAAAAGGGAGAAACGTTGATGAACAGGATCGGTAAACAGGACTTTTTTAAGACCCAGGCATATATGCTGGTTGCCATCTCTGTAATGGGACTTTTGATTGGTTTCTTTATCGCCTACTTTATCTGACCATCCACCAGTGGATAAACATACTCACGAATGACAGTCTCATTATCGGGATCGTCGTTTATTTTAATCAACGTCCAAACCTCATCATGGTAAACGGACTCCCCTGGATCAATCGTTTTCCAGGGGCTTAACGTTTCCAACTCAAGCATGTCTTCATCAAAATAGATTTCGATATTACTGCGGAGGTCAGGGTACAGCTCCTCTTCTATCTGCAAACCTGGGAGAAAGATGACAATCAGCTGATCCTCAAGACGATAAGCCAGCCATGCCTTCCGGTTGAAGCTGCCAACCTTCTGCTTGCTCTTTGTCCGGTTTTGATCGATTTCGAGCCACTCATCTTTCCATTTGTAGGCCGGATTAGCCAGGGATGTATATGGCCACAGATTAATCTGGGTGTTGGCTTGAAACCGTTTCTCGGGATTGATGTTCTTCTCAATTGGCATAAATCCCATCCCACCAGGCGCCAGAGAACTGATACCCCAGGAAGCAGTTCTGATGGGTGATTGGCCACGGTTGACGAGTTCATTTCTGACAACAAACGAAGCCATTACGCCAGAGTCACAATTCTTTTTATAATGTAAATGATGTTTGCTGCTCTCTTCAGTCACGCTCGTTGGCACGGATGAGGATTCCTCAAGACCAGGCCTGGCGAAGGATTCTGGATCACCATCCCAGCCAACCTCCATCCAGACTTCGTTCTCATGCGCTTTTGTGGCTACGCGCATTAAATTGGCCGTCTCAATATCGTTCTCATGAGGAGGTTGGACGCTCTCCCCTTCCCCACCATCTCCAGTTAACACGTACCCTTCACCTATTGCGGCTGGGGGCATTAATCTGTCTGTCTCAACATTATTCTCATGAGAAAGCTGTAGTCTCTCTCCTTCCCCACCATCTTCAGTTACCACGTCATCTTCTCCTATTGTGGCTACGCGCATTAATCTGGCAGTCGCAATATCGTTCTGAAGAGAAAGCTGTAGCCTCTCTCCTTTCACACTATCTTCAGTAACCACGTCCCCTTCACCTATTGTGCTTACGGGTATTAACCTGGTAGTCTCAACGTTGTGCTCATGAGAAAGTTGGATACTCACATCCTCCCTACTATCTTCAGTTACCACATCACCTTCGTCTAATATGGCTACGCGCATTAAATTAGCTTGGTTGATATTATCTTTCTGCAAATTTTCACTAGCATGAACCTCCTGAGAATCCTCAACAAACATTTTTCTCTCAGCCATTGTGGCTACGCGCATTGACAGGCGCTTTTCAAGGTTGCTTTCGTCCGCTTTCCTTATTAAAGTCAATATGCATTCGTTTTCATCCAGGCGCACTTCTACTGCTCGATTATCGGGAATATATGACAACAGCGGGTCTTCCGGTGCTGCCCAAAGACGATGGCCGCCATAAAACAGAAAAGCATTATCCCCGCTCCGGCCAACCTCGTCCTCAAAAAGTTTCAGCAGGTTAGTTTTGCCTTCCAAACCGAAAAAAATGATCCTTGGGCCGACGTCTGCTGTGGCAATCATTTCAACCCCGTCACTCTTTAGTGAGAAACAATTATTCCAGTCACTGAAACTTGTTTTTTGAATGCTATCACTCATATATTATGAATTGTCCTCTAGTGTATTTAATGTATAATCTAATGATACTTGACTTCTTAAGAGGATTTTATGACCGTGTCACCCAAGAATAATAATGCCAGTTACTGGGATAGCTTTGCGATTGGCCCTGAGGACCTCCAATACCTCACCAATCACTTGTTCGAAACTGAAGAACCATTGTCTATCCGCGATCTCAGTCAGGTTTTGGTAAACCGACGTCTCAATAAGCTTGCAGAGGAAGAAGCCTCCCGTAAAGCAGAAGCTGGTTTTACCTACCTGCCCGGCAAAAGCTTTCAGCCTGGCGATAAACTGAATTTCCCTGAGCTCGATGAGGTAACCGGAATTGTTACTACTATTCGCGAAGGTGATAATCCCGGGTTAGGCGACTTTCAGGTGATTAAGGTTGAGCTTGAGGACGGAAGCATAAAAGAATTCGCTACAGAGATGCAGAGTCATAAACTCAACCAAAAAGACTATCTGGCCAGTTCTGGCGAAGTACAAAACGCTGAAACAATAATGAACCTCAGAGGTCGCCAAATCGGCGCACGTCTGCGCAGCGCGCTCGAAACACAAAACGATTTAGTTCGCATCGGTGATACCTGGTTCCCTCACTCTCTTCTGATCGACGTCGGCGCTGGTTATCTCAATCTCGCCGAAGCCATTTTGGATTCGATGGCCGGAGGCCCGATTGGTATCGAAGACCTGATGGAACAGCTCGAATTAACCGACAGCGATGAAAACCGAAAATTGCTAGAGTTCTCGGTAAATTACGCCCTTCAGGAAGATCCGCGCTTTGACGAGGTGGGAACCACCCGGCAGTTCTCCTGGTTCCTGCGTCGGCTTGAACCTGCAGAAGTCCTGGAGACCCCGATTTACCTGCGCGCCAAGCAGCACTCAATCATTTCGGAAGACCTGGACGATGATACTTACCAACTTCTATACGACCTGGATGATGAGCTTTCCTTCTCGACTGAAGACATTATCGATAACGAACCAACCGAAACAATCCGTTTGACCCTGACTTATCCTCATTGGAGGGCCGGCAGTTTGCCTGTGACCCCCCTGACAAGCCAGGTTTTACCTTCTTCATTGCAGTCTCACACCGTCAAAATCGCTTTCATCGACGAACAAATCCAGGACCCTATTTCTGCCTGGGTTGTGCGAGATAAAAACTACGTGATCGGATTGCGCGATTATTACCTCGACAAAAATTTGATTCCCGGCAGCATAATTGAAATATCACGGACAGATGACCCGGGTGTAATGAAGATCGATCCAGAGAAAAAACGCTCGAACAAGGAATGGATAAAAACCGTCCTGGTTGGGGTTGACGGGGGACTTGTTTTCGCCCTGCTCAGGCAGCCAATCTCTGCCGGTTTCAACGAACGCATGGCTGTCGCTATCCCAGACCCCGCCGGCTTAGATGAGGTCTGGAAGAACCGGCAAACCAAACCGCCAACTTTAAAGGCAGACGTCATGCGGATGATGTCGGAACTGTCCAAGTTAAACAATCAAAGGCATGTACATTTTATAGATTTGTACGCAGCAATAAATGTCATTCGTCGCACGGCTCCTATGGATTTGCTCGATGTACTGCGTTCAAGTGATGATTTCTTCCACGTCGGGGACCATTACTACCATATCACAGAGAAGCCATAGGAGGATCATGCTAAGTAAATCCAGTTTGATTAAACCCAACAGGAATACAAAATTTCGCATTGATTTTGATTGGTGGAAGTCCCAGGATCGTAACTGGCGTAATTCGCTGATTTCTTATCTCTGCCCTGAGCACAGGGAAGCCTTTGCACAGCACACTGATGGCTTAGAATTGGACCTCGTCGACCCTGAAACCGGAGAAGTTACCAAGGGTGACGCTTTGATCCACACCTTGATCACACACTGTGCCCGCCAGGAGGACTTCATAACCCCTAACGCGCCCCTGGTGGATTCCATCTTCAAGGTATTTTTAAGCAAAGACAATCAGCCTATGGATTCTGAAGAGCTTGCCGCGATTGTGAACAAACCGGCTCAAACAATTTTGAGCACAATTGGTTCAACAAGGGTTTATAAGGGAATTCGCCCTGTTTGATTTTTACAAAAAAGTAGTATAATGTTCAACCCTGCCCCCGTAGCTCAATGGACAGAGCACCAGTCTTCTAAACTGTTTGTTGCGCGTTCGATTCGCGCCGGGGGTATATCTTTCAGTTCACATTCCGGTTACATAACGCTTTCCACCCTCACCTTTTTGCTGTATACCTGTCATTCAAAATAATCCTTCGGCTACCAAATTTTTTACTCCATCAAACCCTTCCTTTTAATCCTCAATTTAACTAAACTCTATTGGGTTTATAAGACCCCTAACTCATTGTGGCTACGCGCATTAATTTTCTGAACGAAAAACAACCTTAGATAATCTACTGCAGTTAATTGATTATCTGAGATAATTAGATTGAACTAATTGAATTAGTAGAAAGGATCATCATGAATATATTGAAACGATGGCTGGTAATTATGTTAGCTGTTTTTGTGGCAGCCTGGATAGTCCCTGGCATTCATGTCAACGGCGACGGATGGGTTTCGTACGCGGTTATGGCGGCGGTACTTGCCTTGTTGAACGCCTTCCTGTTGCCCCTCTTGAAAACACTTTCCTGCGGGCTAATCATTCTAACGCTCGGGCTGTTCAGTCTGGTCTTGAACACGGCAGTGTTCATGCTGGCATCCAATATCTCGGCCGGCTGGTTTAATGCAGGATATAACGTTAACAGCTGGTGGTCGGCTTTCCTGGGCTCGCTGATAGTCAGTGTGGCCACGATGCTGTTCGCCAATGAACGTTCCAGCAGTAGAGAAAGGGATAAAAGTTAATTACTGTTCTTCCATCAATCGAGGTTGTGTGGTGGCGTTCTCTTTCCCGCTGGTCATAACCACACGACCTCACAATTAAACCGGGTGAGCTAACTCGGTCAGCTAATGAAGTATTCTTTAATTCGGTTTGTAGGAACACTACATTCTCATAATTAGAATCCGAAGGGAAGAAGCCCCCGTTATCAGCGGAAACAACTTCTCCAGACAGCCTGAAAAACCTTTATTATCTTTTTTAGGCCGTCGACAGCATGATTTTCTTGCAAGTTCTGTCGTTTGTGGTAACATTCTAACGTTAAATTCGGCTCAAGCCGATTATCAAACCTTCCACTCCTGTCCGCCTACGGCCAAGGCAGGAGCAGACCCGAGGAAAGGAGCCTCGAAGTATGCATAAATACGAACTAATTTTTATTCTCCAGGCAGACCTGGACGAAGCGGCACTCGACGCCGCTGTCGAAAACATCGAAACCCTCATCAAGAACAATCAAGGTGAGATCGCGAAGACCGACCGCTGGGGCAAACGCAAGCTGGCTTATCCTATTCGCAAAATGAACGAAGGCTATTACGTTCTGGTTGAATTTGATTATGAGCCGGAGGCAGTGGCCGCTCTTAAGCGCACCATGGGCTTCAATGAACAAATTTTACGCTACAGCGTAATTCGCGTTGATTAATCTGGAGGAATAATGACTGAAAACAGACCTACTGACCGTGGCGACCGCAGCAATCGTGACGACCGCCGTGAACGCGGGGGAAACCGCAATCGCCGTTTCGTGTCCCGCCCGAAATTTTGCCAGTTCTGCAGTGACAAAAAACTGGTAATTGACTACAAAAACGTCGAATTATTGTCCCGTTTGGTTAACGAAACCGGAAAAATCCGTCCTCGTCGCCAGACTGGTACTTGCGCCAAGCATCAACGTGAAGTCGCGACGGCGATTAAAAATGCTCGACACATTGCCTTACTTCCTTTTGAAGGTGATTACTGGGCAGATAACAATTAATCTCCATTGAGAAAGAGTTGAGATGGCCAAAAAACAACCAAAGCCTCAAAAGGTGACAAAAAAATATTTAACCCGAAAGCAACAAGAAGAGAAGCAAGTCAAGACCGCGGTCACCATCACTATTGTGACCCTTGCG
>JBBAES010000026.1:0-16807 GCA_041655815.1 Anaerolineaceae bacterium | reverse complement strand
GAGTTGTTGGTGATGGTAAGCATTCCCAGGGGAATGTTTTCAGCGCCTACGGTCTGGATGAATTCCTCTAATTTCTGCAGGTCCATATTGCCTTTGAAAGGCAAATCAATGGAGGGGTCATTGCCCTCGGGAACCGTGAAATCCACCGGGTTGGCCCCCAGGACAAGCAGGTTCGCCTGGGTAGTGTCGAAGTGGCGATTGTTGGGAACAGACTGGCCCTTCTTGACCAACGTTGAGAAAAGCATCCCCTCTGCCGCCCTGCCCTGGTGAGTGGGGAGAACGTATTCAAAGCCCAAAACATCCTGAACGGCTTTTTCGAAGCGATAATAACTTTTCGCGCCCGCGTAAGATTCGTCACCACGCATCATAGCCGACCATTGGTCATCGCTCATCGCGTTGGTACCACTGTCGGTCAATAAATCGATAAAAACATCTTCGGCAGGGACGTTGAACAAATTGAGATAGGCCTTTTCCAGGGCTATCTGCCGTTCTGCCTGTGTGGTCATCTTAACTTTCTCGACTACCTTGATTCGGAACGGCTCCATGAATGGAATGGTCATATACTCTCCTTTAGCTGTCTTGAGTTAAACTGGCCAGGTGTTTCCCGGCCAGGATTCCACTTCCAAATGCGAAATGCAGGTTATACCCCCCGCAGGGCCCTGAAATGTTCAGGCTCTCGCCCACCAGGTACAGTCCGGGCACCAGGGTGGATTTGAAGCTGTTAGGGTCCACCTCGTTGACAGGTACTCCCCCAATTGTCACCTGACTGTTCCTGAAGTCTCCCGCGCCCTTTACCTTAAAACGATTATCTGTGGCTACGCGCAATAGGCGTAACAACTGCTCTCCCTCAACCTGCCTGATCGGCGTCTCAGCCGGGATAGTGGCCTGGCTGAGGAAGAAATCGACCGCCTTCGGCGCCAGCGCGCGCAACAGCAAGGCCCTCAGGCTGCCCCTGGCTTTTTCCAGGTCTGCCAGCTCTTCCGCCATTCCCTCCCAAAACGGGGCCAGAAAGTTGACCTGCAGTTCCAGGTTGCGACCAGGATAGAGAGCCACAAAATGGCTCAGATTCATTACACCTGGCCCGTTGAATCCCTTTTCCGTCACAATCAGGTTGCCAAAGGTGCTGCCCAGTCGTTCTCCATCCAAATATAACGAGGTGACCGCGTCAAACCGCAGCCCTTTCAATGCGCTGAAAGCGCCTAAATCAACGTAAATCGGACCCAAGGCCGGGGTTAATTCTTCCACAGTGTGACCAATACTCTTTAGTGCCGGGAACAAGACGCCCTTCGAA
The DNA here is from genome assembly GCA_041655815.1 of Anaerolineaceae bacterium. Taxonomy (GTDB): domain Bacteria; phylum Chloroflexota; class Anaerolineae; order Anaerolineales; family Anaerolineaceae; genus Mesolinea. The sequence goes on along the minus strand of JBBAES010000026.1, from coordinate 15,516 downwards.
CCAAGCTCTGGATAGGCCTTACCCCCCGCCGCCACCACCAGTTTATCGAAGTACTCAGTCGTTTTCTGCCCGTTCCAGTTCAGTTTGAGTTCAAACCGCCCCTCTTTCAGGCTGAACCACTCCACCTCTGTGGCTACGCGCAAGCGCAAATCTGCTTCGTCAAGGCGCTCCTTCAGTATTTCCACGACCGCCTGTGCGGATTGCGAAAGCGGATAATACCAACCGTCATCTGTCTTGAAGGTGGGAATGCCCAGTTTGTCAAAAACATCCCTCAGGTCGGCCACAGGGAATGTGTCCAGAAAGCTGCTGATCCATTCTGGGTCCTGGCAGTAATAAAGGGAGGGGTCGACCGCATCGTTGCTGAGGTTACAGCGCCCGCTGCCGGTCACCAACAATTTGCGACCGATGGTTTGGTTGTGTTCAAACAGGCTCAGCTCCCCCACCCCAGGCGCGGCCTGCAAGGCAGTCATGATGCCTGCCGCCCCAGCTCCAATCACCGCGATTCTCATGCTTTGATTATAACCTTAACAATGCCGGTTTTTGCCGGTCTGGTTAGAATCGCAGGCAAAACTTATCCTCGGCAATTACGTTCTGTTGGCCAAACTCAGGTATGATTAATGGCGATGAACCATACGTCTGACTCGGGTAAACAGATCCGGCTGACCAGCCTTTCCAGCTGTGCTGGTTGAGCTTCCAAGCTCGACGCGGAAACGCTGGCGCAGGTACTGCTGCCGATCAAAGAGACCTTCACTTCCAAAAACTATCCCAAGCTGCTGGTCGGGTTGGATTCTGCTGATGATGCCGCTGTCTGGAAACTGGACGCGCAGCGTGCTCTCGTGCTCACAACCGATTTTTTTACACCCGTGGTTGACGACCCCTACGACTACGGTGCCATCGCGGCTGCCAACAGCCTCTCCGATGTTTACGCCATGGGCGGCACTCCCTTCCTTGCCCTCAATATCGCCGCATTTCCGTCCGATTTGCCACAAGAAATGATGCAGGCCATCTTCCGCGGAGCCGCTGAAAAAGCTAAAGAAGCCGGTGTGGTTATCGCCGGAGGTCATTCCATCACCGATCAAGAGCCTAAGTTTGGTTTGGTCGTGCTCGGTATGGTCGATCCAGGCAAAATAATGACTAAGCGCGGAGCCCGACCGGGAGACCACATCTTTCTCAGCAAACCACTTGGTTTCGGGGTCACCACCACCGCCCTCAAACGCGAACTTGTCAGCCAGGACGAAGTAGCAGAAGTCACTGGTTGGATGAAGCAGCTTAACCGCAACGCCTGTCAGCTTGCTCTCGATTGCGATCTCAAAGCGGCAACCGATATCACTGGCTTTGGCCTGATCGGTCATGCCAGCGAGGTGGCCGCGGCCAGCCAGGTAGGGCTGGATTTCTGGTTCGACCAGATCCCCTTGATCCAGGCCAGCCATAAGTACGCTCAGGCGTTCACCTTCCCTGGCGGAGCTTTCAACAACGAGCTATATTATGGGCGCCAGGTCAGCTTCGACCCTTCCCTGAACGAAGCGCTGCAGATGCTGCTCTTTGACCCCCAGACCAGTGGCGGCTTGCTGCTCTTCGTCCCCCAAGAAGCGTTATCTGACTTCAACAAAAAAGCCACCGACAGGGATATTCCGGCCTGGGAAATCGGCATAGTTTCCACCCAACCCGGGCTGCGCGTCCACAAGACCTGCTGATAAAGTAGTTTTCACTCCCTCCGTTGCCTCATTAAACCTCGTGAAATGTGACAGGTTATTGAATTTCTCCGCCTCAAAATTGCTGTAGCCACCCCCATCAAAAGATAGCTCCTTATTATCCACTGCCAGTGATATAATCCTTCGAATTGTTATCTTATGAGGTGCTAATGAAAGTTCTTATCGTTGGAGGAGTAGCCGGGGGCGCTTCAGCCGCAGCCCGACTGCGCCGTGTCTCTGAAAGTTCCGAAATTATTATTTTTGAAAAAGGTCCCTATGTTTCTTTTGCTAACTGTGGTTTGCCCTATCACCTCAGCGGCACAATCAAGGACCGTGAACAACTGCTGGTAACCAGTGCCGATGACCTGCGCAACCTGCTCAACCTGGATGTACGCACCAACCAGGAAGTGCTTTCCATCGATCGTGAAAATAAAACCGTAACCGTGCGTGACCTGCTTAACCAGCGCGATTACAGCGAGTCTTATGACAAACTGCTGCTCTCTCCCGGTGCCAGCCCTATCGTGCCGCCCTTGCCGGGTGTCGACCACGAAGGCGTTTTTGTACTTCACAACATTCCTGAGCTTGACGCCATTATCGAATGGATCAAAGCCCGTCAGCCCAAGAAGGCGGTTGTTGTGGGTGGTGGCTTTATCGGTCTGGAAGTGGCCGAAAACCTGGTAGAACTGGGCTTGAAGGTTGATCTGGTTGAAATGCTCAACCAGGTTATGGCGCCATTGGATTACGAACTGGCAGCCGAAGTGCATGAGCACCTGCAAATGCACGGGTTGGGGCTGCATCTGGGCGATGGTCTCAAATCCATCGAAACGGGTAGTGACAGCGCCCTGCAGGTCATCACCAGCAGTGGGCTGAACCTCCCGGCAGATATGGTCATCCTCTCCATCGGCGTGCGTCCCAACAGCCAACTGGCAAAGGATGCCGGTCTGGAAGTGGAACCGCGCGGGCACATCTGCACCAACCGCCGCATGCAGACCTCCGACCCGGATATTTATGCTGTGGGCGACGCCGTTCAAATCGAATCCAGCCTGACAGGTAAACCGACCTTTTTGGCGCTTGCCGGTCCAGCCAGCAAGCAGGGGCGCATTGCGGCAGATAACATCGCCGGTCGCGAGATGGACTTCAAGGGTGTTCTGGGCACCTCGGTTGTCAAGGTTTTTGACCTGACAGCCGCCAGCACCGGTCTCAACACCCGCCAGCTTAAAGAAGCCCAGATCCCCTTCGACAGTGTCACAACTTTCAGTCACAATCACGCCGGCTACTATCCAGGTGCCGCGCAGATCCAGTTGAAACTTTTGTTTGGTCCCCAGGGGCAGATTTACGGCGCTCAGGCTCTGGGTGTCAGCGGTGTGGACAAGCGCATCGACGTGATCGCCACCGCCATCCGTGGCAATCTGACCGTCTTTGACCTGGAAGAGTTGGAGCTTTCTTACGCCCCGCCTTACGGCTCAGCACGCGATGCGGTGAATATCGCTGGGTTCGCTGCTGCCAATATCCTGCGTGGAGATGTCGAAGCGCTGCAATGGGACCAGTTTGAAGGGCTCGACCTGGACACTTGGCTGATACTCGATGTGCGTTACCCCGAAGAACATGCCGTCATCAGCATCCCCGGCGCGCTCAACATTCCTCTACCGCAACTGCGCGGTCATCTTGACGAACTGCCCAAAGATAAACGCATCCTGTGCGTATGCAGCACCGGGCAGCGCTCTTATTTTGCTGTTCGCATTCTACGCCAGAATGGCTTCGACGCCGTAAACCTCTCCGGCGGTCTGAATATTCAAAAAACTACCAGAAAGCCTGAAGAGACTATGAAACAACCTGACCTGCCATTAACTGCTCAAGCCGTCAGAAGCGCCTTTGCCGCCGAACCCAAAGTTGAATATCAGTTGGACGCCTGTGGGCTACAGTGCCCCGGTCCCATCCTCAAACTTTACAATAAAGTCAAAGAAATGAACGATGGCGAAGTTGTCGAGATCAAAGCAACCGATTTAGGCTTCGCCAAAGACGTGGAAGCCTGGACAAAATCCACAGGTAATACGCTGCTCGATCTGGATATGGCTGGCGGACAGGTGACCGCCCGCGTTCAAAAAGGGCTCAACCAAGACACTCCTCTCGAAAATCAAGCGAACCTGGCAGCCCCAACCTCCGGCAAGGACCTGACCATGGTGGTGTTCTCAGGTGACCTCGACAAAGCCATCGCCGCTTTTATCATTGCCAATGGATTTGCCTCAATGGGACAGAAAGCAACCCTGTTTTTCACCTTCTGGGGGTTGAACGTTCTGCGCAAGCCCGATCCTGTCAAGGTCAAGAAGAATTTCATCGAGAAAATGTTCGGATGGATGATGCCAAAAGGCGCCGACAAGCTGACTCTCTCACGGATGAACATGATGGGCGCCGGCACTGCCATGATTAAGGGCATCATGAACAAATACAACGTCGATTCGCTGCCCGAAATGATAAAAACCGCCCAGGAAAACGGAGTGCATTTGTTAGCCTGCCAGATGTCGATGGACCTGATGGGCATCAAACAAGAAGAACTGCTGGATGGAGTTGAAATTGCTGGTGTTGCGACCATGGCTGCCGCCGCAACCGACTCCAACACGCATTACTTCATTTGATCGCCGCTGATATGATTTCTAAAAACCGGATTTTCGAATCCGGTTTTTTTGTAGGCGAAGTTCCCTTATTACGCGTTGACACTCTTGACAAAAACGCTGATCCTAAAGCAAGTTCTTCTCATTAAAATGGGAGGGTATAACTAACAATCAGTGCAACCCTATCTACACCAGAGGTCTTCTTGGTCGGTCTTTGACAGTCGCCATGATGACCGTTGAAAGCAGCATAAAAGCAAGCGAAACAGCAAACATGACCACATAGCTGAAGCTCTGCAACAACCAGCCTGACAGAACAGGCGCGAGCAGCAATGACGCGCCGGTAAGTGAGCGCGCCATGCCCAGATAGGTTGGTCGCAATCGCTCATCGCCCAGTTCCATGATCAGCATGGTATCACCGAGATTCACACCAGACAGATAGAGACCAAACAAGGCGAACACGCTGTAGTAGACCCAGATAGATTGTGAGAATATTGCGACCAACAGGCCCAAACCCCAGGCCGCGAAAGATAAGATGACCGCTTTTTGGGGACCAATGCGATCACCCAGCGAGCCCCAAACCACATAACCGATGATCCCTGTTATAAGGATTATGGCTGTGAAGATGGCGGCCTGTTCATCGCCCAGATTGAAGCGCTCCAGGGCATAAACAGCAATGAAAGCGCTGGCCATGTTGCCGATAAACCCCAGCGAGCGTGCAACCAAATAACGCCTGAAGTTGCCGTCAGTTTTCAGCACCTGCTTCATCAGCTGCCAGGTGCCAGGCTCGGTTTGTAACGTGCCGGTCTCTTGATGAGCTCTGACTCTGAACTCGGGTTCGCGGTTGCGCGAAAGCGCGGCATACGAAAGCCACAGCCCGACCGAGGCGACAGTGAAGCCGATGGCATAATTGGTCGGGTAGGCATATTTGCCCAACAGGTAGACCGAAATCAAAGACCCCACCACACCCGTAATCTGACCAGCAACCCGGGAAAAGCCGATATAGCGTGCCCGGTGAGAAATGGGAATCACCCGGGCGTTTAATTCCTGCCAGGGCAGCCCGATCAGCCCGCTGCCAATGCCACGCCAGACCATCAGCAGGAAAAACAACCCAAAAACGACCTGATCTTCAACCTTGCCAATCAAAAGCGCGAGCAAAGGCATAAACATGTAGGGCAGGCGTTCCAAAAAACCCAGTTTCATCGTGATCGGCAGTACTTTTGACTGTTTGCTGACACGACCAGACATGAAAACCTGAGGGATGGACGAGCCGGCATTGATGACAGCCGGGATCAACCCAATCAGAAAGGGATTATCTGTCAGGGTGGCGGCAAATACGGGCAGGATGGTGTTAATCGACCAGAAACTGTCTGAGAAAAAAAAGAGGCTCAGGTCGAGAGTATTGATGACCACGTTGTGTTTAAAGTTGACGGCCACATCCTCAGGGACGTTATCTTCCGGTCGGATGTTGAACACACGGTCAAAGAGCCTGCTTATCGTCTTCATAACAGGAGAAATTATAGTGTAGAGGTTAGGAAAAGGGGTCACTTTCCCCGTAGGGAACAGGTTAAGATAGAAAAACCCCTCCGAATTAGAAAAAAGTGTTCCTGATCTATGCCAAGACTATAAATAATAGTAGATCAATTGGAAGGAAGGGTCACAGGCCAAATTACATTTTATTCATACTTCAATGCGTCGACCGGGATCAAAGTCGCCGCGCTCAGAGCGGGGTAAAGACCGGAAATGAAGCCGACCAGGGTCGCAAAAGCTATGCTGAATAACGGTAGCCAGACCGGCATCAAGGTTGCCAGCGTGGTTCCCCCTCCACTCTGCGATGTCAGGTACGAGCCTGCCAGCAGGTTGATAAGCCCGCTTATCGCCCAACCCAGCAAGAATCCACCAACCCCTCCCAGAAACCCGATACCAGCGGCCTCCCCCAGGAAGATGCTGAGAATATTATTGTTGGTGGCGCCGATGGCTTTCATAATTCCGATCTCACGTGTTCGCTCCAAGATTGCCATAGCCATGGTGTTGGCGATACCAATGGCCGCAACCAGCAATGCGATTGCGCCCACCCCGCCAAAAACAACCTGCATGATGGTGAAAAAGCTGTTGATGCTCTGCACCTGTGATTGCGGGGTGTAAGCCTGGTAGCCCATATCGCTGATTTGATTAGCCAGATCGATGACCACCTCGGGGCTGGACGCTTTGACAGTCAAATTGTTATAGCCCTGTTTGCTGTAATCTACGCGCTTGCCGGCCACCCAGTCATTCAATTGGTTGACCTCATCCCAGTTCATGTACATGTTGTAGTCAGCCTCACCCCGGGTCTCCGCCAGGACACCGACCACTTCAAGACGCATAGTCTTTCGGCTTTCGGTGCCATCCTGGTTCCACTTGACAAAATCGACCTTCAAGGTCTGACCCATCAGGTCAGGCACTTCCATGGGCGCGTCCCCGGGACGTTGGTTGGGGTCGTAGAAATTGTTTTCAATCCACGAACCGACCACCAGGGTCCCCTTCTGACTGATATCCGTCACGCCCTGCCTGGCTGTGACTCCCATATCGGCTAAATCGTCCAGGTTCACACCGGTGACATTGCCCCAGGCAGATAGTTTGTCGAGTTTGATTTCTATGCCAGTGTTGACCATCTGCTTGATGATCACTCTCAAGACACCAGGCAGAGCTTCAAACTGCGCGACCACATCCGGCGTGAGTTTTTTGATATCATCTTCGCTAAAGGACGCCATGGGTCCATCCATGGCAGGGTAGCCGGGGTAAACCTCCACGTTGCTGAGGTCATTGATGCCCCACAGCTGGCTGGTAGCGCTCTCCTGCAAGCCGGCACCCAGTGAGATCAACGTCACCACAGCAGCAGTGCCGATGATAACGCCGACGGCAGTCAAAATGACGCGCCCTTTACGGCGTTTGAGGTTATCTACAATCAAGTTAATTAAATCTGCAAAACGCATAACTTACCATTCATTTCTCGATTACGAGAAGCAGGCGATCAAGGGATATATCCATCATTCATAAAGCCGGGATCTTCCATGGGGCGTTCAGTGGGCTCGTTGCTTGTGCCAAAACCAAAGAAACCTTTGATGGCATTCCAAATTTTGGCAAAGAAACCGGGTTCATCGATCGGCTCGTTAGGGAAAGGATCGGGGTTCATCGGATCGACCATAATTAGATTGCCATCTTCATCTAAAACCGGGTTTCCGTTCTCATCCAGCTGCGGGTATGGCTCTGGCATGGGCATTTCAGGCATGACTTCAACCTCTAATTGGCTGTTATACGTGCGCAGCTGGTTGAAATCATCGGTGTAACGAATCTCCAGGTTGATCGTGGCCATCCCCTCCTCGAAAGGAATGAACATCGGATCGATGGTGAAGTAACCGCCCGGGTCAAGGCTGCCCACCAGCACAGAATTGTTGCTCATGTCGCCGGCTGGCGATGTGACCACTACATTGCCAAGCACCACCTGTTTGCGCGCCAGGTTAGTGATTTGAATGGGCAAACTGCCCATCTGACCGACGTAAAACATGCCTTCAACCGGATTGTAGAACGAAATTTCAAGTTGGGGCAGGGAGAAAACCAAAAGGGTGATAACCTGGTCGTCAATCACACGATTACCCTTGGCATCCGTGTACACAAAAGAAAGTTTCAAGGGATAAGCCCCCGGTTGGGCAGTGACGTTAACCACGAATTCCTGCTGAGGCTTGAGGCTGCTGCCCGCGGCGACATCCCCAAGCAAAACCACGTTTGACTTGCCAATTGGAGCGAAGACAGAAACCTCCCCAGTGCCACCGCTGACACCGCCCGCTTCTGGGGTGCCTTCCGGATTGGTTGTTATAGAAGACCCACCATAGACCAGGGAGACATTCCTTGCGTCGATACTGCCGGCATTGCTCACGTGCAGGCTGAGCTTGAAGGTTGAGCCGGGCTGCAGTGGGTCAATATCGGTGCTGTAATTGTTTACCACCATCTGTGCTCGTTTGACCACTGCGGGGGTGGCGGTGGCAGCCGCCTGACCAGTACCGGTTTGATTGATGCTAATGGAAAATGTAAAGATTTCAGAATAGGTGTTGCCGAGTGGGTCCCAATAGGAGACTGCAGCGGTGATAGTGCCCGAATACTTCCAGGTGGACATATCGTTGACTTTGAACTTGTGGGTTCGGGATTCCATTTGCCCATCGAGTGCGTCTACTTCCCAAATATTGATAACGCCTCCGTCCAGAGGGTCAAAATCTTCGCTGCTAAAAACCAAAACTATGTTTCTTGCATGCATTTTGCCTTTGTTTCCAACGGTAAAGTTGAGATCAAAACTGCCGTAGGGATTGACACTTTTCTTACCATCGCCCGTATCGTAACTGGCTATGTAGAGCATCGGACGTTCGGTTACTTGCTGCACTATATTTTCAGCCACCCAACCATGCGGGTTGACCACACCGCCATTGTCCGGAGCATAGTTCCAGGGTACCACTGTGGGCTGCGAGCCCTCCGCGGGAGGGTCAACCCACTGCGCGTTTGCTGTGAGATTCAGGACCGGCAGCAGCGCGATTGAGAGCATCAGGGTAAAGATCAACAGAATTTGTGTGTTTCGTTTCATTGCGTACCTCTAAGAACTGATTGAAATAGATTCCATGTATTGTTTTTTATCGACCATCTGGCCATCCATCAGATAAACCTGGTGGGTGGCATAGTTGAGCATGCGCGGATCGTGGCTGGCAACCAGAATGGTCTTGCCGGCTTTGCGCAGATCGTCGAGCATGTTCATAATAACCTGACCGCTGCTGGAGTCCAGGTTTCCGGTTGGCTCATCCGCTAAAATCAGCGGGGGGTCGTTCACCAGCGCGCGAGCCACAGCCACGCGCTGCTGCTGACCGCCGGAGAGCTCAATCGGTTTGTGACCGATGCGGTCTTTCAAGCCGACCTGTTCCATCAGCTCTTCGGCCCGTTCGATGCGGCTTTTTTTCTTGATTCCCGCAAAGCGCAGCGGGAAAGCCACATTTGCTTCGGCAGTCATATTGGCAACCAGGTTGAAACTTTGAAAAATAAAACCGATGGTGTCGCGCCGGTATTCAGCCAACGCGTTCTCATCCAGTTTGCCGATCTCCTGCTCGCCAACGGTAATATTACCCGAAGTTGGCCAGTCCAGCCCGCCGATCAGGTACAGCAGCGTGCTTTTGCCGGAACCGCTGGGGCCCATGATAACGGTGAAAGAGCCGCGGGGAACGCTGAGGGACAGCCCGTCCAGGGCGTGCACCTCGCTATTGCCCATCACGTAGGTTTTTCTGAGATCGATTGTTTGAATAAAATTGTCAGACATAAGACCAATTCCTTTAGAAATAAAAGCCCGCTCCACCTGTGCTGAGACCGCCCAATAAACTGCCTATCAGGCTGGGGATTCCCTCTAACAGCAGCATGATCAAGACGGCAATAATAGTGGTGAGGATTGCTTTTCTTTTCTTTAATCCTGAAATGAGAATGGCTCCGATAATAAGGAAAATCAGGAATAATAACCAATAGAGGTCGATGCTGCCAAGGATGCCGCGCAAATAACTGCTCAAACCTCCTGCTTCAGCGTCGATCAGATTGGAAAGACCGGGGTTAACAATCAGCTTCTTGCTGGAGCCAACTACAAAAAACTTGACCAGCTCGCGGGCTCCGAAGGGAACCATCGCCCAGGCGACCAGGTTGCCAAGCTTCAGGCGCGGCGCGCGGCTGCCGGCCAATGTGAGCACCAGATAGAGGATGCTGGACATCAGCATACTGAAAATCAGGTAGCCGAAGACCCCCTGAAGAGCAGGGAATAAAATCATGAATATTGGCGAAGATTGGTTTTCTTGCGACTGAAAATATTGCTGTTGTTGCTGTTCGGACCACCATTGAAAATCCTCAGGCAGTGTCGCGCCCATTTGCAGCTGCTGCTTTTTGACCGGTGCGGCAATCAGCACCGCTAAAATGACCATAATGCTGATGAAAATCAAAGGAGCCCGTTTGTTGGAAACCTCTTCAGCCACAACTTTGCTCAATGTCGCGCGGGGTTTGTAGAAAATCTGGAAAAGCCACTTAAAATAGCCTTTCCGCAGTTTCTTATCCCCGTTTTTCGGGCTTTTCTCTTTTTTTATTGGCAACTTCATTGGCAACCTCAATAAGCCTGTTCGCAGTCAGATTCAATTACTGACGATTAAGCCGGACGAAAAGTTCCAACATCGTTTCGTTGATTCATCGCTCTTAGTTTATCTTAAATTGTTGCTGGCATTGAATATGTGGGTCGGACGAAGTATTTTATGTAGGTCGGAATGAGGGCTCCTTTCCCTCACTCCGACGTTTAGTAGTTGTAGTAGGTCGGATCGATTTGTAGGTCGGACGAAGTATTTTATGTAGATCGGAATGAGGGCTCTTTTCCCTCACTCCGATTTATTTATTCGGCGGGGTGGAGAATATTGGCAACAACTACTAGGGCAGGCAAATCGCCATTCCGACCTACATAAAACCTAAAAAATGATAAACTTTTTTTCATGCCGAATTATCTGCGCAATCGAGTATTTGGAGGAACATTCTTCTTCACGCTTGTATCTCGCGATAGAAATAATTTCTTTGCCAACCCCAACATTATCAACATATTTTTTGATATAATTCAAAAGATTCAAAATAGAAAACCATTTGAATTAATTGCATATTGTGTCCTCCCCGACCACATTCATCTTTTAATAAAATTACCTGAAGACTCCCAAGATTTTTCTCAAATTATTAGAGATATCAAACGTGGAACAACAATAAAAGTGAGAAAGTTTCTAAAACTATCAGACCTTATCATATGGCAGGATCGTTTTTGGGAACATACCATTCAGGATGACCGGGACCTTCAACGACATTTCGATTACATTCACTACAACCCTGTGAAACATGGTTACGCAGAGGATTACGCCCAATGGGAGTGGTCCAGTTATTATCAGTTTTACGACAACTCAGGAGATCCAGAGGGAATCGACCCATTATCTTTTGAAAGAAGTGGTCTCTCGTTTGGTGAATGACACATCAAATTGATACAGGTCATACGAGTTTGCAACCGCATCCGTAGGTTGGACGGAGTAGGTAGGTCGGCGGTTTTTGTAGGTCGGAATGAGGGCTCCTTTCCCTCACTCTGGCTTATTTACCCGGCGGAGTGGTGAAAAGCACACCATTCCGCCCTACCTTTCTAACCTCCATTCCGCCCTACCCGCCCATTCCGCACAGCCGGTCTTGCCAAATACCCCCAAAACTTCAACAATAAACCTATAATAGACGCAACTGTAATCAAAGGAGATACTTGTGAAAGATTCTATCCGCAAACTAATTGATCAACTGCATGCCAAAGGCGCGCATTATGTTGACGCGCGCTGGTATCCGCACGAAGACAGCAACTTCCTCTTCATGTGGAATGGCAATCTCAAAGAAAACAACGCCTCAAGCCAAAGCGGGCTGGGCGTGCGCGTGCTCTACAACGGCGCCTGGGGGTTTTCAGCTTCCTCAGACCTCTCCAACCTGGGCGCGATTTTTGAGAAAGCCTTCGATAACGCTCGCATCGCTTCCGAGAGGGTGACCTTCCCCATCCGCCTGGCAGAAAAAGAAGCCATCGTCGGCAGTTTTGAAAGCCCCAACGAAATCGACCCCTTCACCATTGGCCTGGATGAGAAAGTCGCTTTCCTCAAAAAAATGGATGCCGCTCTCGACCAACCCGGCGTTGTGCAGCGCATCAGCGTGGTCGAATTCGTCCGCAAGCAAATCATTTTTATGGATTCCGAAGGCTCGGATATTGAGAAAAACATCATCGAGGTCTTCCCGTCCATCCACGCCATGGGTGTCGACAAGGACGGCGGCATGCAAAGGCTGAAATACTTGCCCGGTCGTACCGGCCCGACCCGCGGCTGGGAAAGCATCGACGAAGCCGACTTCCTCAAAAACGCTGATCGTCTCGTCAGCGATCTCAACCAGTTGCTGGTTGCCGAAGACGCGCCCAATGGCAAAATGTCGGTCATCCTGCTGCCTGGCATCATGTTCCTTCAGACTCATGAGACCATCGGGCACGCCCTCGAACTCGACCGCATTCTCGGCTACGAGCTCTCTTTTGCCGGCGGCTCGTTTGTCCGTCTGGAAGACTTTGGCAAGCTGCGCTACGGTTCCGAAAAGCTAACCGCCCGCGCCAACGCGCTTGAACCCAACAGCCCGGGCAGTTTTGGTTATGACGATGACGGCGTACCAGCCCAGGACAACCTGCTCATCGACAAAGGTATCCTGGTCGGCGCAATCACCGGTCGCCAAATGGTGGAAGAAGCCAATGCAAAAGCCAGGAAGCAGATATTCGACGGCTCCAGCGGCGCCAACCGGGCAACCTCTTTCTACCGTGTGCCCATCGAGCGCATGACCAATATCAACATCGACCCCGGTACAGACGGCAACCTGGAAGACATCGTCGCCAAGACCGAGCGCGGTCTGGTTTTGGATGGCGACAAGAGTTGGTCGATCGGTTCTAACCGTGAACAATTCCACTTCGCCTGCGACATCGGTTGGCTGGTGGAAGACGGGCAGAAGAAACAGATGGTCAAGAACCCCACCTATCGCGGTGAGACCCTGCCTTTCTACAATTCGCTTACAGGCGTAGGAGATGAAAGCACCTGGCATGTCCATTATGTCGAGAATTGTGGCAAAGGCGCCCCCAATCAAATCATGCAGCTGGGGCATGGCGTCCCCATATGCCGCTTCGATAACGTCCAGGTAGGAGAGTGAAATGAACCAGGTAATTGAATTATTGAAACAACTGCGTCAGGCTGCGGTAGAAAAAGGTCTGAAAGCCTTGATCACTTATCACGAAGAAGACAGCTATCTGATGCGTTTTGCCAACTCAGCTATCTCGCTGAACACCAACGAACATCTCATCTCGCTGGACTTCATTGCTTTTGATGGCAATAAAAAAGTCAGCTACAGCATGATTGCTGACCCTTCTGATATCAAAAGTATGGAAAAGGGATTGGACATCCTTGCCGAAATGCTGCCCCATGCCCAGCCGCTAAGTTATGACCCAACCTTCCCGGTTTACCAGAAAGACGTGGTAGATGAGCGCTCCTATGACCCGGCACTGGCCGCTTTGACCAATGAAGAACGTCTGGCCTATTTCAACACGCTGGCAGAAGGTCTTGAAAACGACGACGTCAGGCTCAGCGGCATCTTCAGCAATGGTGTCACCACCACTGCCCAAATCAGCACCGCCAACGAACACACGCAATATTTCCGCTCTACTGACGCTCAGGTCACCGCCGTGCTCTCCTCCGAAAGTTTGAAATGGGAAGTCAACGCCGAACAATCCGCCCAGAAAAAGAGCGACCTCGATGCCCAGGGCTTGCACGACGATCTGACCCTGCTGGTGCACCACTATACCCAAGACCAGAGCGTGCAATTACCGGTCGGCAAATATACCGTCGTGCTCGGTCCGGCCGCCACGGCTGAACTGACCAACAGCATGACCATGTATGGTATGAATGGCGCAGCCCTGAAACAGGGCTACTCCTTCCTTAAAGAAGAAAACATGGGCGAATTGCTGTTTTCAGAAAAGGTCAGCCTGAGTGATGACCCGCGTGAAGCAGAAATCTTTGGCGAAAAAGCCGACCGTTTTGGTTTAGAACGAAAACCCTTCCCCCTGATTTCTGAAGGTCGCTTCCAGACTTTCATGTGGGACCAGGACTCTGCAGATGAGTTTGACCAAGAGCCGACCGGCCACGATGTCAACCACGCCAGTCTGGTGATGGAGGGCGGCGAGAAAGCGCTTGGGAGCCTGAAAGAACTGCTCGAGATGCCACGCGACGAAGATATTCTCTACGTTCCCTATATTCACTATATGAATGTGGTCAACCCCACACAGGGAATGGTCACCGGGTCCAGCCGTTTTGGTGCCTTATATTTGAAGAAAGATGGCAGCGTTCAGGTACCTTACAACGTGCGCCTGACCCAGAAGTTCAGCGATTTCTTTGGAGAACGCCTGCAGTGGTTGAGCCAGGAGCAGGTTGCTTATAACGTTTCCAGCAGTTACGGTCGCCGCAACCCCACCGCGCTGAAAGTTCCCCGCTTTTTGTGTGTCAAGGAGATTGAAGTCTCACACTCCAACCCATCTTATTAGGGTTTTCCGGTTGCGGGATGAATTCTGGGGAGAGCCCTTAGTACGGAGGGAGCAAGCCCCCTCCGTACGGCTGGGCCTCGTGTGCCCGCGTAGCAGGGTATGAGTCCAGCCGCTTCAGTAATTTGATTGTCAGCGGAGGGAGACAAGCCCCCTCCGTACGAACCTTGCCAATTCTTCAACTAAACGGAGCCAGGCAAGCCCCTTCCGTACGAACCTTGCCAATTCTTCAACTAAACGGAGGCAGGCAAGCCCCCTCCGTACGGCTGGGCCTCGTGTGCCCGCGTAGCAGGGTATGAGGCCAGCCGCTACGATCGCGCCGGTCTTACTAATCCCCGAAGCGAAAGCGGAGTGGCACCTGACCGTGCGTGCCCTGTTCGCGCCGGTCCCTGTTCGCGCCGGTCTCCAGACCGTGCGCGCCCTGTTCTTGCCGGTCTTACTGATCCTCGAAGCAAAGCGGAGTGGGACTCGACCGTGCGCGCCAATCCCCCTGTTCGCGCCGGTCTTACTAATCCCCGAAGCGGAGTGGGACCTGACCGTGTCCTGTTCTTGCCGGTCCCTGTTCACGCCGGTCTTACTGGTCCCCGAAGCAAAGCGGAGTGGAACCTGACCGTGCGCGCCCTGTTCTTGCCGGTCTTACTGATCCTCGAAGCGAAGCGGAGTGGGACCTGACCGTGCCCTGTTCTTGCCGGTCCCTGTTCGCGCCGGTCTTACTAATCCCCGAAGCGAAGCGGAGTGGGACCTGACAGTGCGCGCCCTGTTCTTGCCGGTCTTACTGATCCTCGAAGCAAAGCGGACTGGGACCGGACCGTGCGCGCCCTGTTCTTGCCGGTCTTACCCTGTTCGCGCCGGTCTTACTAATCTCCGAAGCGAAGCGGCGTGGGACCTGACCGTGCGCGCCAATCCACTTCCTCGCATGCCGCTCCAATTCGGGCTTAACAGAAAAATTTTGAACCGCTGGTACTGAGCCAGCAGATGGTATCCACTCCAGTCACCGAGTTGGACAGCGATATTGTCCAAAAGGATAGGAGGAACGAATCTGATTTTAGCATCTAAATCAGGAGAA
>JBBAES010000025.1:0-16904 GCA_041655815.1 Anaerolineaceae bacterium | reverse complement strand
GAATTGTTTTTGCAGATAGATCTGCCGCATTGGGGTTCCTCCTTATTTAGGTTTTCCACCCTTTAGGATGACCCCAATGTGCTTTTTTGTAAAGCCTTATCGTCTCACATGTGTTTGAACTCGCTCAACAATTCGAAAGATAACGAAGGAAAATCGCTTTACACACTTCCTGCTAAATCATAATCGTGGTGTTTTGACCTTACGTAAGAGAAAAGAATCATCATTAAAATCCATGTTGAATATCAGGAAATGAAGGCTATTATCATGCTCTTGAGGTCAAACTTGGATTAAAAAAAAGATGCTGAAAATATCCATATTCATTGCTCTGTTAGAATGGTTATCATTCTTATCTGTGAACTTGACTGGCACAAATTATGTACAGGTTTAGACTATGAATAAAGCTCAAGACGAAATTAAAAAGAAGATCAAAGTCAACCGGATTACATGGATTGCTTTAGGGTTGATCTCAGCTGTGCTGGCTTTGACTCTGATTGGCTGCAAGCGCAGAAGCGCTAATTTTGAGCCCTTCATCGTCCCAACCAACGACGGATTTTTAACCCTCAATAGCCCTACTGATCATCTAACCCAAACCAAACAACCAAGCCCGACGCCCTACCAGGCACCTCGGCTCACTATGACACCAGCCGCTCTTGCTGCCACACCCACTCCGATGACACCCCAAATCCTGCCTACACTGCGAATGAATGAGGATCTTTACACCATCCAGTCAGGAGATTCGCTGGCAGGGATCGCGTTGCGTAATCAGGTATCTGTGCGACAGATCATTCAAGCTAACGATTTCGAGAATCCAGACCTGATAGAGGTGGGCCAAATCATCACAATCCCACCGGCCAGCGCCAACGAACTGGCCACCAATTTCCGCATGATCCCCGATTCTGAAATTTACTATGGCCCCGCAGCAAAAGATTTTGATGTTGAATCGATCGTTTGGCAATTCAACGGTAAACTGAACTGGTACGAAGAAGAGTTGGCAGACGAGACAGAACTTACTGGTGCCGAAATTGTCCAAAGAGTCGCCGATGAGCAATCAGTCAATCCCCGGCTGCTTTTAGCGCTAATTGAGCACCAATCCGGCTGTTTGCTCTCCCGTAATGAGGATTGTGACCTCGAAGAATATCCTCTGGGCTTGATCAACAACAAACAGCAGGGGTTGTACAAGCAACTGAGTTGGGCCGCCAATGAACTCCTGCGTGGCTCAGGCTTGTGGGAGAAGTCATTCCTGGCAGTGTGGACGCTGGCAGATGGTGATGTGATGCGCATTGATGCCTCAATCAACTCCGGGACAGCTGGCTTGCAGCATTTGTTCAGCCTGATCCAGGGCAAAAGTGCCTGGAAGCAGACTGTCTCTGAGGATGGCTTTTATAAAACCTATAACGAATTGTTTGGTTATCCTTTCGCCTTCTCCGTGGATCCACTTTTGCCTGCAGACTTAACCCAACCAGAACTGATCCTCCCATTAGCGGATGGAGATGTCTGGCTGTTGACTTCAGGACCCCATTGGGCCTGGGGTAATGGAAGCCCCTGGGCGGCGCTCGATTTTGCTCCCCCGGGTGAAGAAGATGACTATGGTTGTTATTACAGCGAGGCACCCGTATTGGCAGCGGCGAATGGGCTGGTGGTTCGCTCGGATGACGCTGCCGTTGTGATCGATCTGGACGGTGATGGCTACGAACAGACCGGCTGGACACTAAATTACTTCCATATCTCGGACACCAACAGAATTCCCGTGGGCACGAGAGTTGCAACAGGAGATGTAATTGGGATCTCATCCTGCGAGGGTGGAATCACCACCGGCACTCACTTTCACATTGCCAGGCGATACAACGGAGTTTGGATCGAAGCTGGCGGAGAAATACCCTTCAATTTGGGTGGGTGGGTTGCAAGAAGTTACGGAACTGTTTACGACGGGAGTTTGACAAAACAAGGTGTCACAGTTGAAGCCTATAATGGTCGTTCAGAGATCAACTCGATCAGCAATCCATGATCCGAGAGATAAACGCCTGGGAAAATTAAAACGCAAACGCAAGCAATTTACGCTAACCGCTGGTGTGGTGATCGGAGTGCTTGTTCTTGGATTAGTACTAAAAACGACAGGTTTGTTGGATTTCAACTCAAAGGATGTTGCCGCTCAGACACTTCCGGGCAATATTTCTGAGTCTCCTCAAAGAAGTCCCGACCCATTTGAACCTCAACCTCTACCGGCGAATATGCAGGCAGGACTCGCCACTGAGGAAGTTATCGTCGTTCAAGCCGAAACTCAGGTTCCATCAGATAGTGAAGAAACCCTTAAACCTGAGGTTATGGCCAGTATCCCTACCCAGGCTCATTTGATCCAATATGAAGAGAATGCTCCTATCCTTTACTATGCTCAAAGCGGAGATAGCATTGGGGTGCTCGCGGTCAGGTTCGGTGTGGAAGCCAGCGAAATCAATTCAACCGCTCCGCTCCCCATCGAAGGTTTTATCCCTGAGGGTCAACTCTTATTGATCCCTAACCGGCTCCAACAAACCAGTTCGAACATGAAGCTTTTCCCTGACAGCGAAGTCGTAAATTCTCCTTCATCAATCGAATTTGACACCAAGGCGTTTATCGATCAGGCTGGAGGCTTTCTTTCTGGTTATACCGAACAAGTCTATGCCAATGGTGTCATGAGTGGGGCTGATATCATCGATAAAGTTGCCATGGAATTTGCCATCCATCCCCGACTGCTCTTGGCTTTACTGGAATATCAAACAAACTGGGTTTATGGCAGTCCCGCCAATGATTTTGATCAATACTATCCATTGGGTATCAAAATGGATGCTTCCGGGCTCTATCATCAGCTGGTAAAAGCAGCTGGTGTTATTGAGAGCGGTTATTACGGATGGCGTGAAGGAACAGTGGTCACAGCTCAATTTCAGGATGGCTGGAAACTTCGTTTTGCGGCAGAGCTTAACTGTGGCAGTGTCGGACTGATGCAATTCTTTGCCAACCTTTCTCGTTTTGAAGACTGGTCCAACGATTTATACGGTGAAAACGGCTTTCTGGCTACGTATGGAAGCATGTTTGGTGACCCCTGGCTGATCGCCCAGGAATATGAACCACTCTTTACGCCAGATGTGCTCCAGCCCGAGCTGATTCTGCCTTTCCAGCCTGGGAT
This sequence comes from Anaerolineaceae bacterium, assembly GCA_041655815.1. Taxonomy (GTDB): domain Bacteria; phylum Chloroflexota; class Anaerolineae; order Anaerolineales; family Anaerolineaceae; genus Mesolinea. The sequence goes on along the minus strand of JBBAES010000025.1, from coordinate 13,744 downwards.
TATATGGTCATTCACTGTAGGACCACACGCGGCCTGGGGCGCTGCAGACGTTCGTGCCGCGCTCGACTTCGCGCCCCCTTCGGCTGAGACTGGCTGTCATACTAACTGGACCTGGATCACATCAGCAGGTTCTGGCTTGGTAGTACGCTCTGAGGCTGGCACAGTAGTGGTTGATATGGATGGCGATGGATATGAACAAACTGGCTGGAATGTCATCTATCTGCACGTCGCCACCGCCGATCGCGTGCCTGTTGGTAGCTGGCTGGAAGCCGGTGATAAAATTGGACATCCTTCTTGTGAAGGTGGCAAAGCCACTGGCACTCACCTTCATATCGCCCGGAAATACAATGGCGAATGGGTGCCTGCGGAGGGTCCGCTCGCTTTTGTCATGAGCGGTTGGAAAGCAAAAGGTGGCTCTGAATATTTAGCGGGGTGGTTGGTGAGAGGGGAAGAGGTCAAACAGTCCAGTATCTTTGGCACGCCCGTATCGCATATCAGCCGCCAATAAAAAAACCTTGAAGTTCGCCAAAGTCACAACAGATTTCAAGCACTATCAAGTCTATATTCTTTAAAAAATATCATCTTATTTCACCGGTAGATTCAAAAAAACTGGTTGGGACGAGCCAGGAAAAATCAGTTTTCCAGATTATGATATAGTTTTGCATGACCCAGTATTATGTGGGTAAGGTATGAAATATCAAAACTATAAGAAACTTTCAATCACGATTTTTGCAGTAATCGTCGTTTTGCTGACCAGCTGTGGACCGCAGCGGGAATCTGGATACATGCTTCCAGAAACCCTGACTTCTGGGGCAACCCCGACAGCTCAGGCAACTTCGACCCCGGCATCAACAAGACCGATCTACGCTCCTGGCACGCTGGTCGATTACATTGCGCAGAGTGGCGACAGTCTTGACTTGCTCTCACTGCGTTTTGGCTGCACGCCGAAGGAAATCCTTTTGGCAAATCCCCAAATTCCAGAAGATATCACGACGCTGCCTCCTGGTTTTCCGATGAAGATGCCGATCTATTACAAAGAATTTTGGGGGACCGAATTTCAGATTATTCCTGACGCCGCGTTTGTGTATGGACCCGACCTGTTAGATTTTGACTTGAAAGCTTTTTTACAGTCGACACCTGGCTGGTTCAAAAATTACCGGGCGATTATCAACGACAGAAACCTTGATGCGGCCGGTGTGTTGACCTATTACGCCGAAAGTTTCAGCCTGAACCCAAAAATGCTTCTGGCGCTCATTGAATATCAAACTGGCGCGGTAACGAACCCGGTCAGAAATATCTCTGGAGAAGAAACCTTCCTTGGCTTTGAAAACTACCACCGCAGCGTACATTTGCAAATTTCTTATGTATCAGACCTGTTGAATGACGGCTTCTACCGCTACTTTAATGGCGAGATGACAGGGATCGAGCACAGCAATGGCACACTTGAAAACTTTGACCCCTGGCAGAATTCCGCCACTGCGGCACTGCAATACTATTTCTCCTTGCTCTATGATGGCGATGACTATGGCAATGCAATCGGACCGGAAGGTTACGCAAAGACTTTTTCTGATCTTTTTGGGGACCCATGGCGACGTAATACTACCGTATTGCCTGGCAGCCTTACCCAACCTCAACTTAATTTGCCTTTTGCTGCCGGGACTGTCTGGGCTTATACCGGCGGACCGCACAGCGGTTGGGGCAAAAGAAAACCCTGGTCAGCCATCGATTTTGCCCCACCGACCGAATCACAGGGTTGCGTGCGCACCGAACAATTTGCCGTGGCGGTTGCCGACGGCATCGTCGCGCGAACCGATGTCGGCACCGTGATGCTGGACCTGGATGGCGATGGTGACGAAAGAACCGGCTGGGTGATTTTGTATCTCCATATGGCCGAAGAGGGTCGCGTTAAGGTTGGTCAGGAAGTCAAACAGGGTGACCCGATTGGGCGTCCTTCTTGTGAGGGCGGCAACGCGACCGGCACCCATGCCCATATGGCCCGGAAATACAACGGACAATGGATCCCGGCGGCTTCAAGCGTTTTACCTTTTGTGATGAATGGATGGATTCCAGTGGAAGGCGAGATGGCCTACCAGGGCTTACTTGTTCGCGGAAATCAGGTGGTTCGGGCAAGCACGTTATCAGACACAAAAAGCATGATACCAGCGCAGAACTAATCTATTCCATGAAATAGCGGGCGAAAACTGCCTGGATATCTGCATCCGGATTGGCCGCCTGAAAGACAGCTAAAAAGTCATTTTTACCTGCAATTCCCATATTGCTTTGATCTATATAACTCTTTAACGCAGACATGAAAGCGCCGTCGCCCATGGTAATGCGCAGATCATGCAAGAAGATGGCACCATGCAGGTAGACAGAAGCACGGTAGTTATCATAAGTGCCTGCATCGTAAATGCTGTTATCAACGAAGCCTGAATGTGGGTGCGCGTAGACACGGTTATCCCACCACCACTGATCCAAATCCGGGTAGTAGTGTTCGTAGAAGAGAACTTCAGAATAGGTAGCCAAAGCTTCGTCCAGCCAAGGCTCAAGGGCGTGGTTATTACCGACCTGGCTATAGAACCATTGATGGGCGAGTTCATGGGGCACGAGGATGGTCAGGTTATTCTTGGGTGTGTCGTCATAAAAGTCAATCACCTTGCTGGAAATCAAGACCATCCCGTCCATTTCCATATTGTGCAGAAAATCCGCGGAAACCAGGCTGACCTGCGGTAAATGATAAGGACCATAGATTTCGGTAAAAAGGTCCATCGCCTGGCTGGCAATTTGAAGCATGGCAGCAGCGCTATCCTTTTGATATTGGAAAACATAAGCATTAATCTTCAGACCATTATGCTCAAGTTGTTCATGGTAGAACTGGTTGGAAATTGAAAAAGACAATGCTCTGGCCTGTTTTAAGTAGTAGCGCATACCCTCTGCGACTGCCTCAGCATTCGCTCCACTTACAACCAGCAGATTGGGCAGATTTTCTGCCAGGCGAAGGGTCAGCTCAAAATCGGCGATTTCATTGACGATATACTCGCCCACCATCTTGTTCTCTGGATCGATCAGAGGGTCATGGCTGATCCAGGTTTGGTCTGATGACAAGGGAGCAATGTACGGATACCAGTTGCTCAGGTTTGTTTGCCGCGGTGTCCAGCCGAAACTGCTTTCTCTTTGGGGGATAACCAGGTCGTAAGCAAGCCGGAGTGTCGTGTGCTGACCGGGCTCCAGTGGCGTAAGCAGCTGGATGGTCGTTCGTATGCCATCCTCACTGAAGGAGAGGATAGTATCTCCGTTCAGTTCGATCTGCTGATACGCATTTGGAAATGCCCGCGGCGGCACAACCAAGAGGAGTGAAGGCAAGCTGAAGGCGGATTTATTGAGGTAGTCTATCGTCTGAATCACCTGGGCAGTGTGCCGACTGTAGTCAAGTGTCATTTCAAATTGATAGCGTGTGTATTCTTCTGATGCTGGAGTAGATTCTGCTATGGGAGTCGGAGCAATACTCGGTAGAGATGTTTCCGTTGGCTGTATTTCGGGAGTGGATTCAGGAGTGCCCTCTTTCTGACCACAGGCGGACAGACCAACCAGAATAACACTGAGAATGAGTAATAAGCGCTTGATTGAAACCTTCACATAGAAGATTTTACCATTTTACAAATATCGTGACCATAAAGATTACTATGGATCCCTGTATTCCTCGTTAATTTCATAGTCCTGGAATATAAAAACCGACCCGTTAGGGTCGGTTTTTATCTAGTGGAGTAAATTACAACCCAAAATTATGCGGGTTGACGGGCGAGCCCTCGTAACGGAGCTCGAAGTGCAAATGCGGGCCGGAGCTGTTACCGGTTGAGCCCATAAAACCGATGATTGAGCCACCATAGACCACCGAACCGCAGCCAACGTTGATTCCGCCGTCCATCAGATGGGCGTAAAGCGAGAGATAACCATTTCCATGACTTACAACGATGGTATTGCCATAGCCACGGTTTGACCAACCGGCATAAATCACCACACCGGTATCGGCGGCATAGACGTTGTACCCGGTGCGACCAGAATAATCGAGCCCATTGTGTACTGGCGGTGTGTACTCATAACCGCCAACATTACCGCTGTCAGTTGGTAATTGGAAGTTACCGGAGCCAGTAATGGTTGAAGTTGAATTGCAGGCATACCCACCCAGGTAGGAGACGTTGGGGTGGATGCCGGACTCGCCGCTCGGATCCGTTACTGCACTGACCCAGGTCGGAATCGAACCTCGACCACCTGGAATATAAAGAAAGGTGCCAGTCTTAATCTTAGGCAGGCTGTAATCGCCAATTGTCTCCTGGTCGATGGCGTTTAAGGGTTCTTCCAGAATGTCAGCCGGTGTAACACCATAGCCACTGGAAACACCGTTCAAACCTTCACCGTACAACCAGGCATGGTAAACACCGTCTTCCGGTAAGATGATCAGTTTTTGACCTGGATAGATGCCGTCAGGGGTATCACCGATCAGGTAGCGGTTGGTCCACAGGATCGTCTCTGGCTCCAGTTCGAATTCATCAGCAATGCTGAATATCGAGTCCAGAGGTTGGACTTCGTAGGAAATGACCTCCGAGCGAGGCGCGGGATAGGCTTCGGAGGTCCCTGCCGGAAGGGATTGCAATTCTTCAACAGCCGCATAATAGAGCAGTGTGTCACTGGCAAAATAATTTGGTAACGTGCCGCCAGGCACTACCAGACGGGTGCCGGCTTTGATGTTGGGTGTTGAGTAACTGCCAATTGTGGCAGGATCCAGGTTGTTGGCCGGGTAGTTGATAATGTCTTCTGGGGTCACGCCATAGTACTTTGAGACAGCTCCCAACCCTTCACCCGCGAACCAGAGGTGATAGACGCCATCGACAGGCAAAATGTAAATGGTTGTGCCTGGGGTATAGTTGCGCAAATCGTCTTCAAGTTCATAACGGTTTGCCCACAGAATAGTTTCACTCCAGAGCCCAAACTTAGCCGCAATACTGGTCACGTTTTCACCCTCCTGGATGGTGTAGGTGATCACTTCTGAACGGGGGGCCGGGGTTGCGATTACAGGTGTGATCATAGCTTCGCGAGTCTGTAAAGGTTGAACTGTGGGCACGGCATCATAATCATGGATGATGTTGGGTTCTACCAGGGTAACCTCTGCTATTTCAGTCGGGGTAGGATCTTCTTGCTCAATGCTACCATTTTTGCCGAGCGCCCATGAAACCAGGAGAAGTACGGCCAGGGCGACCATCACTGAAGCGGCGATAATCCCTGCCTGTCTCGAGGGTGGTTTGTGGGTTTTACTTTGGGGTTCACCCAGGTCTTGGTTCTGATCCGGGTCGTTGATTTCATCAGGAATATTGTTTTGGTTCATTTTTTACTCCGTTTGGCATAATAACTAACAATATTGAGGCTGTCAAGTCTATCCATCGGAAGGAGATTAGGAATATTGTCAATTATGGGTTCTGAAAGTATCTCGCGATGATCGGAGTCAGATCTTCGTTTGTGTGGCGGGTAAAGGCCTCAAAAAAGTCTTCTTTGGTTGCCAGGTTGTAAGTATTTAAGTAGGCATACTCTTTTAGAGAGGCGAAAAACGCGCCATCTCCCATTTTTTGGCGGATCTCATGCAAGAAATGAACGCCCTGAAGGTAAACCGCGTCGCGATAGGGGATGTAACCTCCCTCAATCCAAATGTCGGAATCAACATAGCCTGTGGGGGCAGGCTTATAAATGCGCACACTCCACCACCAGTCAACGCTTTCGGGATGATAACGTTCGTAATAGAGCAGTTCAGAGTAGGTGGCGAGGGCTTCATCCAACCAGGGATCGAGGGCATGATTGCTGCCGATAAATCCGTAGAACCACTGGTGTGAGAGTTCATGTGGAGTCATGATGGTCAGGTCAGATTCCGGGGCGCCGTCATAAAAATCGAAGATCCCGTAACTGATCATGATCATTCCATCCATCTCCATATTGTGCAGGAAGTCCCCGACTACGATTGAAACCAAATCACGCGGATATGGGTAAAGCAGCTCTCCATACAGTTTTATGGCATTAGCCGCAATTTGGGTAACGTTTATTCCAGCCTCAATCTCGTTCATAAAGACATACGAGCGGATAGTCACGCCATCTTGAACAACCTCATGTTCAAAATAACTGTCACTTATAGAGAAGGTAAAGGCGCGCGCGTGTTCCAACGAATAGGTATAGTGACCATCTGTACCCTGAGCAGGCGCACTGGCGGCGACCTCGATCAGGTCTTTATGGCTCACCAGAGTCAAGCTGACTTCAAAGTCGCTGAATTCGTTCACAATCGACTCACCCACGATGATGTTATTTTCATCGACTACGCGTTCGTAAGCAAGCCAACCGTCCTGTTCATGATAGGGTGGAATGAAGGGGTACCAGTCTGAGATATTAGCCTGTTGGTTGGTGTAGCCATAAATACCAGGGTATTGGGGCAGGTAAAAACGAAAACTGATGTTTATCACAATTGTTTCAAGGGGTTCCAGCGGCCTGGTTAACTGCAGGTAAGTAAAAATCCCTTCTTCACGATGCGAATTTATCAAGTCACCGCTGAGACTGTATTGGCTGTAACTGTTCTCGTAATTGCGCGGAGGAACCACCAACATGATTTCAGCCATGGGCTGACTGCTCTTGTTCGTATAGGTTATTTTTTGGGTCACAGAGCCGAAATGGGAATAATAGTTGAAAATCAGGTCAAGCCGGTACTGAGTGCGATTGGCAGGTGGGTCTGGCAATTGGCGCAGCTGGGCTGATTCGGTTGGGGTTGGGGTCGAGTCATCGTTTGTGTCAGTATCAATGGATGCTGGCTCGATTTCAGTTGGCATCGGGGTCGGTTCAACAACCGCATCAGATGGGCTTTTTCCACAGCCTGCCAGAAGCGTCAGGATGATGATCAAAAGTATTACATGCTGCTTTTTCATGCTTTAAAAATTGTACCAGTTTGTAAAATATCGTTTTTTTGAGCATTTATCGGCTTCATTGATGGACTGTGTTCACATCCTGAAGGACGATAGGCTTGCCCATTAAACATCTAAGCGCGCCACTAGATCAGACCTCCTTAGAAAACACTGGTTGAAAGAACGGTCGTCAATTCCGATGGTCAACTACGCGGCTTAACAGTCTGCTTATTCTTCAATAATCGTTATCGTATTCGTGATCTCTGCGGTTTTGGACATCATGGCAATAGCCTGGCAATACCTTTCGACGGTAAGCTGCACTGAGCGCTCAACGTCTTTCCGCTTGATATCTTTGCCAGTGACGATATAATCAAAATGCATTTTCGTGAAAACCTGGGGGTGATCCTCCTCAAATTTCTCGACGTGGACTTTGCACTCAAAATCAGTGAAGTTCACCTTTTTCTTCCGCAGGATCGAAATCACATCCAAACTGGCGCAGCCAGCTGTTCCAACCACAAACAAAGCAAGTGGCCGGAAACCCTTGTTTTTTCCGCCGTGCTCCTCGGAGGCATCCATAGTCACTTCATGACCGGTTTCGGCGTGTCCGGTTAATTCCATGCCTTCTACCCATTTAACTTTTACATCCATTATTTGTCCTTTTCTCTGGCGACAAGCGGCCAGTTTGGCTGAACATCGAAATCCAGCTGATCAGTTTGTCCGATTACCAGATGCCGAAAGGCGGCAGCGGCAATCATGGCAGCGTTATCTGTACACAACTTCATGTGGGGAATATGCACCCGAAATCTGGTCTGAGAGCGAAAAGCTTCACGCAGAGGCCGATTGGCGCTGACGCCGCCGGCGACGATGATGTCTTTGGCTTTATATTCTTCGGCAGCTGCGATCGTCTTTTCATAGAGTGCATCCACCACAGCTTGCTGAAAGCTGGCGGCCACATCCTCAACAGGTAATTTCTTGCCCGTGTTTTTATAATCTTCCACCGTTCTCAAAACGGCTGTCTTCAGCCCACTGAACGAAAAATCCCAGGGTTTGTCCATGCGCGCTATTGGAAAATTGAAAGCGCGTGAGTTGCCGGTTTGCGCGGCCTTCTGGATGGCTGGTCCGCCCGGGTAGCCCAGATCGAGCAAGCGGGAAACTTTGTCGAAGGCTTCGCCCGCCGCATCATCTGCGGTGCTTCCGAGGGATTCGTAATCAAGATGACCCTTCATCAAGACCAATTCAGTGTGACCTCCAGAGACCAGCAGAGCGATCAATGGAAATTTTGGTTCCGGACCCCGCTTGGAATCGAAAGGATACAGCCAGGCAGAGTAGAGGTGCCCTTCCAGGTGGTTGACACCGATAATGGGCAATTGAGCAGAAAGAGCCAGCGCTTTGGCCAGATTTACGCCAACGACCAAAGATCCAGCCAGTCCTGGGCCTCTCGTAACCGCGATTGCGTCAAGATCGTTCATCTGCATATGAGCTTCCTGCAGCGCCTCGCTGACAACAGCATGGATAGCTCTCACATGCTCGCGCGAAGCCAGTTCCGGGTAAACCCCACCAAATTGGGCGTGCAGGTCAACTTGGCTGGCGATCACGTTGCTCAGGATTACCCGCCCGCCTTCAACAACGGCAGCGGCGGTTTCATCACAGGAGCTTTCAATACCGAGCACGCGTAAATAATCAGTTTTCATCTCAGCCGCCCTTCATTGGAACAACCAGTTCCATAGGAAAATCGACAAACTTTTCGAAGCGGCCATCCTCTGTTACATACCAGGTATCTTCAATCCGGATTCCGAAACCTTTGCTGGGGTAATAGAGGCCTGGCTCGATTGTGAAAACTGAGCCAGTTTGAAGGATATTGCTTGGGTCTTCCTTGCGACCAAACCAGGGTTTCTCGTGGACGTTCAAGCCCAACCCGTGCCCGAGGCTGTGGATGTAACCTTCTTCGATAGCCTCGTTCTGACGGATAGTCTCGTGACCCATAGACTCGAACAGCTCACAGGTTCGGTCCTGGTATTTGGGCGCGTGAGCTCCCAATTCCAGTTCAGAGACCACCTGGTGGTAAACCTGCTTGACCTGATCGTAAGCTTCCTGTATTTCATCAGGAGCATAGCCAAGACACCAGGTGCGAGTAAAGTCATAGAAAAAGCCGCCACCAGCCTGACAGGGAAAGATATCGAATACGATGCTCTTTCCCAGCTGTATGGAGTCGGTGGCTGTACCGCTGCTGTGCGGTATTCCTGCATCTCTCCCGATTGCGAAAATTGTTGACTCGGGGTTTTCAGCGCCCGCTTCTGCCAGCCACAGGTCAATCAGGTTCTTAACGTTCCCAATGGTGAGCGGGCTGCCGTCAGCTTTAATTAAAGTTTCCTCGACAACTTTGTGACTGCTCAAGAAATTTTGTACCCGTGCGACCACGCCGGTAGTGATTTTACCCATTTTGCGGATTTCTTCGATTTCGGCTGGGTCTTTGGTTGCGCGGGCTTCCATGATGACCGCCTGGTTGAAGTCACCGCTAAAATCGAGATCGGGCAATAATTCTCCCAGTCGCTTTATCAGAGAAAAGAATGGCCCGATTTCCTTGTTGCCATACAGAAGCACTTTGCCTTCGGTCAGACCGATATCTTCAAGCATCTTTTTATACCTCAACGCGCTGGCTTCCAGGGAATTGCCATCAGCCAATTTAAGAAATTCGCTGTTGGGATAGCGAGAATAGGACACCAGTTCAAAGCCGGTTTTCGCTGCTTCCTCGCGTTCCATCGTGCCGTGGAAAAGAATCGGTTTCCTGCCAGGAATGACAAAAAGGTCCGCAGCTGTTACGTGGATGCGGCCGGTGAAATATGTCATCGAGGGGTTGTGCTGAGCTGCGCCACTGATCCACAGGGCATCGATCTGGTTTTGTTTGATCAATCGTTCAAGGTCTTTTTTCATAACTTTCCTCTTCGAGTGCGATTTTGAGATTACTTAATAATACCGCCTCCTGTGCTGGAAGGACGGTTCTGGGGTCAAGCAGCACCAATTGGTCCTCTATTCTGGTAATTATTGGGGGGCCAAGCTGACGTAGCCGCATGCTAAACCGCAGTGCCGATTTAGGCTTCAAGGCCAGCAGCCAGGTTGGCAGTGTTTGCCCGGGCAGGCTGCCCCCACCAATCATGGACTTGCCGGGGATAACCTCCCCGACGCCGAGTTCCCTTTGCCATAGCTCAGCTTGCGTTTTCAGATCATCTTCTGCGCGTGAGAGCATGATCAAGACTGGAACCGAATCGATGGCTTTGCCTTTGAGGTATTCGAGCAGGGTGGCGGTCAGTGCAGCAAGGCAGAGTTTGTCTGCTCTGAGTGCCCGATAAAACGGATGGCGGCGGATCTTATCGATATATTTTGTTTTGCCTACAATCAACCCACTTTGCGGACCACCAAGCAACTTGTCACCTGAAAAACATACAATGTCAACTCCCTGGGCCAGCGCGTCCTGGACGGTCAGTTCAGCCTCCAGGCCAAAAGTTGCCGGGTCGATCAGTGCACCCGAACCTAGGTCGTACAGCACTGGGATATCGTATTGATGGGCAAGGTTCGTGATGTCAGCAATCTCAGGTGAGGAGGTAAAGCCGACTATCTTAAAATTAGATTGATGGGCAATCAGGATCAAATTCGCCCCGTCCTGGATGGCGTTTTCATAATCACTCAGATGGGTACGATTGGTGGTACCAATTTCCACGATTTTTGCCCCAGACAAACGCATCACTTCCGGGATGCGGAAGCCTCCACCGATCTCAACCAATTGAGAGCGGGATATGGCTACTTTTTTTCGGTTAGCAAGCGCAGCCAGTGTCAACATGACTGCCCCGGCGTTGTTATTGACCACCAGCGCGGCTTCAGCCCCGGTAAGTTGGGTGAGCAGTTGCGCAGCGTGAAGGTCTCGTTTACCACGCTGACCCCTGGCAAGGTCGTATTCCAGGGTGGAATAGACATCTCCGATGCGCGAGATCTCTTCAAGAGCAGTCTGGCTGAGCGGTGCCCGCCCGAGATTGGTGTGCAAGACCACGCCGGTGGCATTGATCACAGCGCGCAGCGTGGGGGCGGATTGGGCCTCCAGAAAAGCCTCGATTCGAAACAAAATTTCATCTTCTGTAGGGAACGCATGGAGACTGGCAGCCTGGTCGCGAATCTCATCAAGCACCTCTCGGGTCGCCAGCAGGCACCACTCGTGCCCGTATTCTTCCAATAAAGCTGCCATAGTCGGCAAATTTAGCAGGTAATCGACCGAGGGAATCGCACTGTAATTGTTCATTTCAGGCAGTTTGATTAGGCTTCCAGCGGCTTCGTTCCCACATGCGAATGAGAAACTCGATCAGAAAAAGGGCGACCCCCATAATAGTTCCCAGAGGAAGAGTCAACACACGACCGATCTGAAGCCAGCTCAGGAGGGCGGCAAAAACGCCAAACCAGACTGCCTGGCGGATGATAACGTGTGGACCGGCAGGAGGATCTGAGGTAAAACGACGATTGAACACCCAGGTGAGGGGCATAAACAAACCAGCACCGAGAAGAATCAGACATAAATAAAAAAGCCAACGAGGCCCAACTGTAGGCAAAGTCTGGGTAAGCACCAGATAGAGCCCCCCGCCACCCAGGAGGATCAAAATCACGACTGCAGGCAAGTAATAGGAAAAAGGCTGGGGGCTGTCATCTCGTTGCATGCTGAAATTATACATTAATAATGCTGTAACGACGGCATGATGAAGTGGTGTTTGAGTTGAGTGTTTGTACTCTGCAACGAACACTGTTCTGGGCTGGCTTGATCATGTGTCTTGTTCTGTCTCTCTCATAAACCAACCGGATTGCCTTTATTTTTGCTCAAGATTGCGCGTTCAGCTCTTTCACTTTCGTTGAAGCCTCCAGGAGGATGTGATAAACTTTTCTGCGAGTGAAATGACAATTGACGAACACAAATGCCTCGTCTGAGGCGTTTTTTAACTACCTGTGAGGGACAATGGACACAAAATCGACTGCAAAAAAAAGCGCTTACCTGGACGCGTTAGACAAAGGTGTGCTCATCTTTGACGGAGCCATGGGCACCACGCTGCAATCCTACAATCTCAGCCCTGAAGATTATGGCGGTGCTGATCTGGAAGGCTGCAATGACGCGCTTGTCTTGGTTAAGCCTCAGGTTGTTTTAGAGGTACACCGCGCTTTTCTGGAAGCCGGCGCGGATGTTATTGAGACCAATACCTTCAGGTCGAACCGTCTTACTCTGGCTGACTACGGCTTACAAGACCGGGTTGTAGAACTGAATCAGAAAGCGGCCAGCCTTGCACGACAAGTCGCCGACGAGTATTCCATCCCAGAAAAGCCACGCTTTGTTGCCGGCTCGATGGGCCCTTCAGGAAAACTGATCTCAGCCGATGACCCAGAGATGTCTGATATCAGTTTTGATGAACTGGCGGACGTATTCCGTGAGCAGGCGCTCGGTCTGATAAGGGGCGGCGTTGACTTGCTGCTGATCGAAACATCCAATGATATTTTAGAGGTGAAAGCCGCCATTAACGGCATCCGCCTGGCGTTGGAAGAGGAACAACGCTGGCTGCCCATCCAGGCACAGGTAACGCTGGATGTGAACGGCAAGATGCTTCTGGGTACTGACATAACGGCTGTAACTGCCATCCTGGAAGGGATGGGCGTGAACGTGATTGGGCTCAACTGCTCGACTGGGCCTGAGCATATGCGCGATTCGATTGAGTATCTGACCTCCCACTCCTCTTTACCCATCTCCAGCATTCCAAATGCCGGATTGCCTCTGAATGTCGATGGTGTGGCGGTTTATCCCATGTCACCGGAAGAATTTTCAAGTCAACTGGGAGACTATGTCCAACGCCTGGGAGTGCGAATCGTCGGCGGCTGTTGCGGAACCCGACCAGAACACATCGCGGCACTCGCTCAAAAAATTAGTGAGATTAATGCTGCCAAAACAGCAGCTGAAACTGAGGCAATGCTGGCATCACCTGTACAGGCAGTCCAGATCAAACAACAACCGGCACCATTTATCATCGGTGAACGAATGAACGCTCAGGGCTCGAAAGCCTTCAAACGCCTGTTATTGGCGGAAGATTTTGATGCCATCATGCAGGTGGCTCACGATCAGCTGGATTTTGGCGCACACGGTCTGGATATCAGCGTGGCGACTACCGAACGCGGCGATGAAGCTGAACTAATGAAAACAATTGTCAAACGGCTTTCACTGGAAGTGCCTGTTCCGTTGATCATTGACACCACAGAGGTGTCTGTTGCCGAGGCCGCTCTGCAAACTGCGCCGGGTCGCTGTCTGATCAATTCGACTAATCTTGAATCGGGGCTAGAAAAAGCAGGCAAAATCTTTACACTTGCCAGGAAATACAGCGCCGCGGTGCTGTGCCTGACTATCGATGAAGAAGGCATGGCTAAAACTGAAGAGAGAAAATTGGCCATAGCCAAAAGAATGCACGATCTGGCTGTGGATGACTACAATCTCAGAGCCCAAGACCTTGTTTTCGACCCCCTAACCTTTACCCTGGCAACAGGAGAAGAGGTCTGGAGGGAGAGCGCGGTGGAAACTCTCAAAGGGATTTCAGCGATCAAGCGAGAATTACCCGGCGTGCACACCTGCCTGGGGGTGAGCAACATCTCCTTTGGTCTGGCGCAAGCAGCCCGCAAATTAATCAACAGTGTTTTTCTGCACCACGCGGTTGAATATGGGTTGGACATGGCCATCGTCAACCCCGCCCATATTCGTCCTTATGGTGAGATTCCGGCGGAGCAGAAGGAACTCGCTGAAGATCTGA
>JBBAES010000024.1:0-17323 GCA_041655815.1 Anaerolineaceae bacterium | reverse complement strand
GCCAGAGCGCGTCGACATCTTGCTGGGGCTGCAAAACGGGGCGGATATCGCCTAATGATCCGAGCCGCTTGCCGTCTTCTTGATTCAAGAAAAGGTGATGGGGCGTGACCTCGCAAGTGATCTTGACGCCCTGGGCTTTTGCCCGGGCGATCAGCTCGACTTCAGATTTGCGCGCGACATGACAGATATGGACGCCGCGTTGATAGAGCGTCGCCAGCCCGATTATGGCAGCGAGGGATTCTTCCTCCGCGTGGCAGCAAAGCGGTTTGTTTTTTGGCCAGGTGGCAAAGATCTGCTCGAGTGCTGCCAGCCCCTGCACACGCAGAGGGCCATAGGTTTGATCGAGGTAAAGTTTGAGAGCTGGGGCGGCCTGACCCAGAAGGGGCAGCTGGTCAAGGTGTTCGCTGGAACCACCAGCGTATAAAAAAACATCGCACAGACTCTGGTCGTTGGCCAATTTCTGGGCGATATCCCACTCCTTCAGGGTCACCAAAGGCGGGTTGGTGTTTGGCATTGCCATAAGTCGGGTGAAACCACCGGCTAAGGCAGCCTGGGTGCCTGTGAGGTAGTCTTCTTTGTGTTCTCCTCCGGGCACACGCAGATGGACGTGGACTTCGGTTAATCCTGGTAGTTTCAAATTGCCTCTTTTGATTTTTTGAGAAAACTCTCCCGCCGCAGGCGGGCTTCACCGCCCACGCGGCGGACACTTAAACCGATCAATTATAGTCGTTATTGCAGGAAAACGTCAAGCAAAATCAGCAAAATCTCACTCATGGGTTTCTGGGGTTTCCAGGCATATTGAACAATAAAGATAAAAGAAGATAATTGTGGGTCAGACGAAGTACCGGTGCAACTGCGTAATCAGGCTGTTTTTCCCTCACTACAACAGTTGTCAATTGGATCAAGATCTGGCGGAGCGGTGACACTCACAGCAAAACTGCCAGGCCGCGGGGAACACCATTCCCCCCTACTAGCGTCTGCAATAATTAAATGGAAGACCTGGAGGTCAGTTGCCGTGCACGGTCAGGAGACCGGCACGATCGAATCCTATCCTAGATGAATTTAAGCTAAAAGGATAGATATACGATTACCGCGATGATGAGCGGAACAACGGCAAGTTTGAAGTGTTGAAAAATAAATCCAGAAACTAGTACCCTGATAAGCCTGGCATCTTAGTTTTAACAATATAAGTTAGTAATACTGAACTATATTATCGCGTCTGTTTTTAAGAAGATGAATACCAAATAAATATATTCATCATCTCATGATCAAATCGCTTGGGTAATATTTATTTTCATACTTGTTTTTTAGGTCATCAACTCACTTGTTTCTGAGTGTTCGAAGAAGCTCTTTTACAAGGTCAAAACATTGTTCTACATCCTTGTTGTCGGAATAAACTTGGAAACCCCAAAGAATCTCACCATTTTGATCCGGGTCTTTATAATAAACCAAGATTTCTTGTGTTGTTTGTTGGTTTTTTTTTGCGGCGGAATCATTAGGGGTATTTAAGTAATACGCAAATTCCCGCCCATCAATTTCGAAGGAATACTCTTCTCCGTAGGGTCCCTTTCCGCTACCATATAACGTATGAAAAATACAACCGGGAAGTTCAATGGATTCAAGATATGAATAGGACTCCGGTTTTTTTATTTCCTGCCACACACCGGGGTCATAGTCAATTTCGAACGCATCAAATGAAACAGCGGGAGCATCAAAAGTCAGTAGACTAGTTTCCGTACTTTCCACGATAGGTGAGTTTTCAGGCAAATCACTGTCCAGAGATTGATTCATCGAACAAGATGGTAACGCTACTAAAATTATCAGAATACATGCGAATAGACCCTTTTTCATTCTTAACCACCTAAGATTTCCGTTTCCGATATTCCTGGGCAAATTATGCTATCATCCCAAGTGTATTTATAGATTGCAGTACCTGTCGTGACAGACCTGGAGGTCAGTTGCCGTGCACGGTCAGGAGACCGGCACGATCGAAGTACTCAAAAAACGATTATAGACCATCTTAGTTAAGACGTTATTTGGACAGAGATGGTTCCTTTTGTGAAAAATGTAGGCCTGGTTTTTATATTCAACCCGGCTCCTCGTCCTCTTGTTCTCGCTGTTTTCCTGATGATGCATTCACCATGCCTCAGGCTAAGATATCCGGGTAAAGGCAAGCCCCGGTGCTTGCTCAGGGTCACCACACGAGGTTGACCCCCACCCTAATAACGTAGATCCAATTACAGTCAACTCCAAATCTTGTCCACCCCACGTTCTCAACGATACAGCTTCTCTTTGTGCCTTGTGTTTATTATTGCGGCATTATCTTGTGTTTTCAAAATCCTCTCAAATCCAATAAAACTGATCTGCTCTTAACAAGCGTTGACCTTCGGCTGCAATCTACATGCATATCATTCGCAAAGCGTTTTCAAAATCGAAGTTTAAAGGTAGTATCAACTTTTGTGCTCAATAATATTAGTCCAATAATTAAGATAAACAAAGTTACGCCCAGGGGTTTTATTAGTTCAATCATATTTGATCTAGAAAATAAAACCAGAACGCTAAACAAGGTCTCAGCAACACTTAGCACGATATAAACTGGATGTTTGATGGTTAGCTCAGTAGAATAGGGCTGAAATAAATAGTAAGCAATTGCATTATAGATTTCGTAGATCAAAAAGACAAGCATGTAAATTCCCAGGAGACTAAAGAAGTCTTGCGCGGAGATCATGATGCCACCTATATGTATCAACGCAAAAAAACTCAAGCCAAAGAATACAAGCATGATCGAACCACAAAACAGGACAAACGCCAGCCGTTTCCAGATCGACCTTTGGATCTTATCCTTGGTGTAAAGTTGGAGATGCAACAGCGGCAAATCGATATTTCGGAAACAGAGCTGAAAGTACGCTCTACCATAGGTCATTGATAACACCAGGCTTAGCAATATCGGAGAGTAATTCAGGATTTTGCTATTATCACTAACGATAAATCCCCACTTTATGAAGAGTCCAATCAAGATGCAAACACTAAGATTCCAGAAAATTTTATCCCTAATAAAACCTACAATTGGTTTTTGAAAACGATATAAGAATGCTCTCTCAATATAGTTTTGAGGGGTAAGCGATTCGTACTTGGCTAAGTATTTTATGTTCTCGCCAGATTCGGAATTTTTCAGACCGACATCATCTTCATTCAAAGTTGACGTTATCGAAACGTGTAATGTTGCCACATGTTTGTCAGCGTATTGAGCCGCAATTTCGTGATATCTATCGTACTTTATGGAGTAAAACCAGCAGCCAATACTAGCTTGCCAAACACCCACTGAAACAGTTATGCACAACATGCCAGAATTAAACTCATCCATCAGGGCGTCTCACTTTGATTGAATTCGTCTAGTCGCCGCAGGGCCTCATCATAGATTTGCTGCTCGCGTTCAGGTAAAGTGTCAAACCTTTCCACCACATGATAATTATCCATCCACCAATCGTCCTCATCCGTATTCCCACTCTGATACCACCAATTTGACTTCGTCGCGATGGCGCCCCCATTTTGCAGATCAAAACAAGTATAAACCTCTTTCCGGGCCAGGCGTTCACCTGATTCCATCACCGGCAATACCCCAGAATACAGCGTGGTCGTCTTGAGCGTGAAGACCGGTCGGCCTTCATAGGTCTCCACCCAACCCAGATAACTGCTCTCACTGTGGGCAGGGCCATGATCGTGCACCGGATTTTGGACCTCCCGGATCGTTCTTAGCAATTTCAAATGGCCAAATTGCCCCCCTCCCTCAACATCGCCCGCAAAATAACCGATATTATCCAGAGAGGGTTCTAGGTCATCCAAAAAGGAATAAACGTCTGGTCGTTCTACAAAATAATAATCATCCATCGCCTCAGCCTGATGCGTGAAACCAATTTGCCCATCTGGGCCGACCACGACCGTTGGCCAAATATACCCCGGGGCGTAAAGTTCAGGGTAATCATAAAGTTCAAGCAGGCCATCAAACAGGCCGGACTCCGGCTCGCTGATGTGGACCCATGTCACACGTTTACCCGCTTCGCCAGCATAGAACCGATACCAGCCCGGCCGGTCCAGTTGCACCATGAAGCGGTCGTAGAGGTCTTGCAGGATGGCAACGATCTCCTCCGGATCGGTTACAGGATCCGCTTCGGCGTAAAGCGTCTCCCAGTCCGGCTGAGGCGTGGCTGGGTTGGTGTCCGCCGCCAACCCCGGCGTGGCAGAGGGCGCGCTCAGCTGGGTACTCACGGCAGGGTCCGGTGCGCCAGGGGTTGCTGTCGGTTGGTAGGCCTCCCGCTGACAGGCGCATAATGTCAGGCTCAATAAGAGAAAAAACAGGAGTTTGTTTTTCATAATCATTCGCTCGCTTTCCCAAATGTATGAAACGGGTTATGCTTAGGGCATCTCACTTCGATTGAACTCGTCCAGCCGCCGCAGGGCTTCATCATAGATCGCCTGATCGCGTTCTGGCAGCGCCTCGAACCATTCAACCAGGTTGTAGTTAAACCAAGTGGGTTGATTTTCTTCACCAAGATCAACATTACCACTCTGGTAATAGTTATCGGATATATTGACGATGGCACCCCCGTTTTGGAGATCAAAATAAGTATAACTCTCATCCCTGACCAGACGTTCACCTGACTCCATCACCGGCAATGCCCCTGAGTACAAGGTGGTCGTTTTGAGCACAAACACCGGTCGGCCTTCATAGGTCCCCACCCAGCCTGCATAACTGCTCTCACTGTGGGCAGGGCCATGATCGTACACCGGATTTTGAACTCCCCGGATCGCTCGCAGTAAATGCAAATGTCCGAATTGACCAGCCCCGTAAACATTGCCCGCAAAATAACCGACATTATCCAGAGAGGGTTCTAGATCATCCAAAAAAGAGAAAACGTCTTCTCGTTCCACAAAATAATAATCATCCATCGCCTCCGTTTTTTGCGTGAAACCAATTTGTCCGTCGGGGCCCACCACAGCAGTCGGCCAAATAAATCCCGGTGCGTAAAGTTCAGGGTAATCATAAAGTTCAAGCAGGCCATCAAACAGGCCGGACTCCGGCGCGCTGATGTGGACCCATGTCACACGTTTATCCGCTTCGCCAGCATAGAACCGATACCAGCCCGACCGGTCCAGCTTCACCATGAAGCGGTCGTAGAGGTCCTGCAGGATGGCAACGATCTTCTCCGGATCGGACACGGGATCCGCTTCGGTATAAAGCGTCCCCCAGTCCGGCTGAGGCGTGGCTGGGTTGGTGTCCGTCGCCAGCCCCGGCGTGGCAGAGGGAGCAGTCAGCGAAGTGTTCCCAGCAACCTCCGGCGCGCCAGAGGTTGCCGTCGGGTGATAGGTCTCTCGCTGGCAGGCGCACAAAATCAGGCTCATTAGTAGAAACAGGAATAGTTTGTTTTTTATGGGATCCTCCCCATTCCATCCGATTTATAAGATGGAACAAATTGATTGTCTGAAACAACTTTTTCTTCGGGTTATGAAAAGAAGGTCAGAGTGGTTTGAGCGTACCTCCTGCCATCACGTAGGCCTGGTCACAAAAACTGGCGATTTCTTCTTTGCTGTGGCTGGTGATCAGGATGGTTTTCCCCTGCCCCTGCAGTTCACGGATCAGGTCATGGAACCAATCCTGGCCGTCAAAATCCAACCCGGTGGTGGGTTCATCCAACATCAATAATTTCGGGTCTTCCATAAGGGCTTGAGCGATGCCAAGTCGCTGCCTCATCCCGGTTGAGTAAGTTCGCACCGGCCGCTTGTCAGCCGGGTCCAAACCAACCAGGCGAATAACCTCATCAATCCGCTCTTTGCTCACCGTGTTGCTGACCATCGCCAGCAGCAGCAGATTGTTTCTGGCGGTCTCGGTGAGCAGCAAGCCGGAATTATCAAAATGCACGCCGGTGGAAGCAGGGAATTCGGTTCTACGGTCGAGCCTGGTGCCAAAAATGGTCACAGTTCCGCTATCCGGCAGGACTAAGCCGGCCAGAATGCGCATAAAAACTGATTTACCGCTGCCGTTTATGCCGCAAATGGCTACAATCGCATTTTCGGGCAGGGTGAAATTAAGGTCGCGTAATACTTCCTTTTGTTTGAAAGACTTGCTGATTTTGCTGGCAGTGAGAATAGTCGTGTTGGTCATAGGTTAATCCTCTAATCGGAGTCGGGGTGACTGAGGTAATCCTGTTTGCGGTAGGCAAACCAGGTGAACGGCAACAGAACCGCTAGCCAAACAAGCCAGGTGTAAATGGAAGTGAAGGTTTGGTCCCGATTTCGGAAAACAAAAGGATAAAATCGCATCACCAGGTTGCGGATAATAGGCACATATTGAAGGATTGGCGGAGCGTTCAGGAAAATCGAAGCCAACGGCAGGCTGGAAACCAGCAAAATCTCAACGATAAAGTAGCCAATCAGCCTGCGCTGGGTGAGCGTGTTAATCAAGAGCACCAGAAGGCTCATGCAGAAGAAACCGATTGTGGACATGCCGAACACGGTCGCGAACGCCAGCGTGTGATTAGGCGGGTCAGTCAGAAAGCCCACCAGGTTGATATGTTCGAAACTGTCCCGCATCACGCTCCATTGGGTCGAGAATGGCAGCCCCAGGACTCGCCCGGTCAGGTGGATAACCACAAAAATGAGCAGGTTGTAGCCGATGGCAGCCAGCAGCAGAAAGCCAAGATGCGCCAGCCAACTGCGCCAGCGGGCACCCAGGCGTTTGATCGAAAGTTGTCCGAAGGCTGTCTGCGGTTGCAGGTTGCTGACCATGAAGAGGAAGAGGTTGGCGGTCACCAGAGCCATCGCCCATGGGTCGCCCATCGTGCGGAAGTAAAGGTCCCAGGTGTTGGGCGGAGAGTCGCTATATCCGGGCTCAAAGACCGATGGTAACTGCAGTTTCATCCAACCTAACATCACGCCGGAAAGTACCACCATGAACAGCACAATCACAATGATTTGTATGGGGCGGATGTGGGTGTTCAGTTGAGTGCGGAAATAATTGCCCCATTTGCTGCCGCGCTGTAACCGACTTTCCTTGATCGGGAAGTTTTGCAGTTGGGCCGGGATTAGTTTTGCCAGGTCAATTCTTCCATGACCCTTCTTTTGACGGAAAAGGGTGTTTTCAAGCACTTGTTGACGTTTGCCGAAGAAGACAATCAGGGAAATCGAGATCAGCAACAAAGCGGCAGGAAGGATGACTAGATAGGGGATTTCATTGGTGGTTTCAAAAGCATGGGAGGGGCTGAAATTCGGTTTGAGCAGGACCTCGGAAGGCGCCAGATACCAGGGAAGCAACTTAGCCCTGTTGGAAAAGTATTGCAACAGGCTGGCTAGAAGGAAGGGTAGGCTGAGCGCGACAAAGCGGTGATTCACCAGCAAAGTTGTTGCCATGCCAAGCGTCGCAAAGATCCCGCCCCCAATAAAGACCGCGCTAGTTACCACCAGGACGAAAAGATCGGGCATGGTGTGATAGAGCTTGAGCAATTCCGCCATTTCATAAGGACGGCCGTCGACTGTGTTGAGCGCTGGGTGGTTGAGCGGATTGTGGTTAGTGAGAGTGGCGAAGAGATAAAGCAAAATCAGCGGGATTGCCGCGGCTAGTGCGCCGGCTATCGCGTTGGCAAATAATTTCGTACTTAGGACTTTCTTGTAACGTTCCCTGACCACTAGCCGTTCCAGGTAGCCTTGTTTACGGTCGCTCGCCAGTGAATCAGCGAAGGGAAAACAGGCGATCAGCGGCAGCATCTGGAAATAGAAACTGTGATTGTAGGTCAGATACCACAGGTCGACAAAGGACTTCTCCTCCGGATATCGGTTGGCCATGTTCATGCCCACTCCGAGCAGCACAAGACCGAGAATGAAGGCAATCAACATCCCACGGGAGGTGAGAGCCCTCTTCAACTCAGAGTGTAAGATTGTAAAATTCCTTGCCTTTATTGTATGGTCCATTTTTCTACTTTTAAGCGTAAAATCCGGAGCATTATCAGCTCTTCTTCAGCTAATAGGTGCTTTCTTGTGATGCAACTGATACAGCTTCGATGTAACTTCCATTCTGATATACATATGCGACACTATAGACCCGATAGGTTGTCCCGCTAGATAAACTGCTATAAATCTTTGATAAACTCACTCCGGAAGATCCAGATCCACTTCCAGACCAACTAGTCACAGTGATCCAGGAGCCGTAAGAAGTTTTTCGTTGCAAACGCATGGTCAAATTGGCATCATAGCCTGGATAGAGTGATACACTGCTGGAGCAGATAGCATAACCGCTCGAATACAAATTTAAGTTAGCCGTTATTCTGGCAGTTCCAATATATGTCGGAGCATAGCCATTGTTAGAACTTCCTTCATCAATAGACTTTTGAGCAAATACTACTCCAGCGAATACGCTTAATAACAAGACTAGAGTACAAACAATTTCAATTATTCTTATAAGTTTTTTCATTTGGATCGAATCTCCTAGATTATGTGTCAGATTTTCTGTAAAATAGTCACGGAACCTTTCCTGTAATAATAGCCTAAGTGTTCTCCACATTCAAATAGATCTTGCCAAATTCCCAATCCTCACTAAACTCCATCAGCAGCGCTGAGACAAGCCGCAGACACGCGTCTTCATTGGGGAAGACCCGCACAACCCTGGTACGCCGCTTGATTTCCTGACTGAGCCGTTCAAGGGTGTTGGATGTTCGCAATCTTTTCTGATGAAAACGTGGAAATGCAAACACCGAGAATCCTTCAGGAAGGTTGACCTCCATCCAATCTGCCAGCCTAGGCGCAATCCGGGCGTATTTTTTGACTGCGTCTTTGAGGTGGCTCTCAGCCGTGTCTCTGTCCTGGGCATCAAAAATTGTACGGATATCTTCAGCCACTTCTGTTCGCAAACCAACCTTAGGTACATAAGATTGGGCATTCTGCTGCAGGTGAAACTGGCACCTCTGCCAGGGAATACCACTGAAGATGGCTTTGCGTGCTGCCGCCATGCCCGCGTGATCATCGCTGATGATTAATTGAACACCCTCCAATCCACGTTTGACCAATCCTTCCAGAAATGAACGCCAATGTGCTTCTGCTTCACTGAGCGATACTGAGATGCCCAAAACAGCTCTTTTTCCATCTCTTTTCACGCCAGTGGCCATCAAAATGGCTGCGTCCCTGACATTACCTGCTTGCCTCACCTTCTCATAGCGTGCGTCCAGATATAGATAGACAATCTCTCCCAAGGGTCGGTTGCGCCAGGCTTCCAGTTCTTCATCCAAAGTTCGTGTGGCTCTGCTAACCTGACTGGCACTGACCTGGGTGCCGCAAAGTTGCTCTGTGATGCTGGCTACTTTGCGCGTGGAGACTCCCTGTACATACATCTCTGCCAGTGTCATCAGCAAAGCGCGTTCACTGCGAATTCCTTTTTCCAGCGCGTTGGGGTAAAAACCGCCTACACGTACCTGTGGGACTTCAAAGGTGACCTCACCCACTCTGGTCTTGACCGTTTTCGGTTTGTAACCATTAGCATGTCCCTGTCTGTGCACATTGCGCTCATATGGTCTGGCTTGCAAATAGTGCTCCTGCTCAATCCGCATAGCTTCATTCACCACTACTCTGATCAACTCAGGCAATCCCTCCAATCCTTGTTCGGTCAATAGTTCCAAATATTCTTTTGGTATGCGAAGTGTCTCTCCAGTTGTTGTAAAATCAGTTGTGTAGATCATGGTCCTTTTCCTTTCTTGGTTCGCTAAACTGATGAAAGGATACCGTGATCTACTCTTTTTGTTATTTTACAGAAAATTCGTTACACTAACAACTACTGCAGCTCTGTGGATGTCGACGTGCTGCAATGTGGTGCTGAGCTTACACTCATCGACCGGTTCGATAATGATAAAATTGTTTCATCCAACCAAACGAGGTGTCTATGGCTCTGTTCAGAATCGACCATTCTTCCCGATCAGTCGGCGTCAATTTGCCGCTCAACCTGATCTTGCCCAACGCTGACGTTCTGCAGGAAAAGGCGCTTTCTTCCTTTAATATACTGTTCCTGCTGCATGGGCTTTCGGACGATGCCTCTGCCTGGCAGCGCTATACCAACATCGAAACGCTTGCCCGCAACCACAACCTGGTGGTGGTCATGCCCTCGGCTGGCCGCAGTTTCTACGCCGATATGGACAACGGGCAGGCTTACTTCAGTTACCTGACCAAAGAATTGCCCGATTACCTGAGCAGGCTTTTCCGGCTGGATTTTGCCAGAGAGAAAATGCTGGTTGCGGGGCTGTCGATGGGCGGATATGGCGCTTTCAAGCTGGCTTTTTTACGCCCGAATATGTTCCGCGCTGCCTGCAGCCTCTCGGGCGCATTTCTGACTGAAATCTTCACCAGGCTTCCGCAAACGGAAGGGGAGAAGAAAATTGCGCATGAGTTCGACCTGGTTTTCGGCGGGCTGGACAAGCTGCCGGGCTCCTCCAATGACCCGGCCGTCTGGCTGAGGCGGGCTGCCCTGGAGCCCTCAGGTCTGCCCAGGCTGCACATGGCTTGCGGGCTTGATGATGACCTGCTGGCGGTCAACCGTGGGTTCTACCAGGCTGCCAGCGCACTGGGGCTGGATCTGACCTATGTAGAGGCGGCTGGCGGGCACGAGTGGCTCTTCTGGGGAGAACACCTCAAACGGTGGTTGGAGCAAGTGTTGTAAGGTTCTTATTTTATTGTTGGGGACTTAAAAACTTGTATAAGACACAGGGCGATATTTAAGTGATGATAGAGGATAATACAAGTAAGCACTCAAGTGCAGTTATACCGTATAAATCTTTAGACAGCGCTACTGCCTGGTTCGAAACCAGAGGCTGTCTATTTCGCAACAGAAAGGATACAAAATGAGCAATTTAGATGAAGATTATTCAAAAGGACTTCTTGAAAACTGTGAAAGCCCATGCATCTCGCTTTACATGCCCACCCACCGGCATCACCCAGATAACCAACAGGATCAAATTTTATACAGGAACCTCGTCACCCAGTTGGAGGAATCGCTCCGAAAACAATTCTCTCGCCGAGAGGTGGTTCAATTATTGGAACCATTCACTGCATTGGATAATGACCGCGTGTTTTGGAACCAGAATCTTGATGGGCTTGCACTGCTGGCCTCCAAGGATTTTTTCCGGGATTACAAACTCCAGCGTCCCACCCCGACAATAGCTGTGGTTGCGGACAGCTTTCACCTCAAACCGCTGATGCGCACCCTGCAGTCAATCGACCGTTACGAAGTTCTTGGATTGAACCAACAGGAGGTCAAGTTTTTCGAAGGTAACCGAGACGCACTGGATGAGATTGAACTGCACCCTGACGTGCCGCGCACGCTGAAAGAGGCTTTGGGCAGCGAATTGACCGATTCATATCTCAACTTCCGCTCACCTGGCGGCGTACGCGGCTCTCAAATAGCCGTATACCATGGCCATGGAGGCAAAAAGGAAGAGATGGCCATCGATGCAGAGCGCTTTTTCCGCGCGGTCGATAAGGGAATTCTTGAACATTACTCCAGGCCTTCGGGTTTACCCCTGATCCTGGCAGCACTCAGCGAGCATCATCACCTGTTTAGAAAAGTCAGCAACAATCCATTTCTGGTGGAGGAAAGCCTCGACGTGCATCCCGATTCTCTGGCATCGATCGACGAATTACGCGAGCGTGCCTGGAAGCTAATGGAGCCGCGTTATCTGGCGCGAAAGGACGCTTTGGTTGAGCAGTATGCTGCCGCGAAGTCCCGCGATCTTGCCGGCGATGATCTGGAAGAGGTTGCCCGGGCAGTCGCGGAAGGTAAGGTAGCCACACTTCTGGTTGATGACAATCACCATGTTCCCGGAAGGATCAATAAATCGTCGGGTGAAATAGAGTTTGAAGACCTGGATCACCCGGAGATTGACGACGTGATCGACGATTTGGCAGAGTTGGCATTGAAGATGGGCGGGCAAGTTGTAGTCTTACCCTCCGAACAGATGCCCACAAAAACCGGAATCGCTGCGATCTATCGTTATTAAGAGCAGTTTGTTGCCATTTTAATAAGCTTGAGGCGTGATCCGTCGCATGCGTGGCGTTAGATTACACGTACGAGACGGTTTAAGTTCAGTACTCTTCAAAGCTAAATAGGCCAGATAGGTTACAATTAAGATGTGTTCCAAACTAGATATAGATAGACATAAAGGAGAAATATGAAAAGTACACCTGAAATCATCGACAGTCTTAATTTCCTACTCAGCGATGAGCTGACTGCCATCAACCAATATTTTGTCCACGCTGAAATGTGTGGCGACTGGGGCTATGAAGTCTTGCACAAGTCAATTGAAGAACGTTCAATTACTGAAATGAAGCACGCCGAAAGCCTGATCGAGCGAATTTTATTCCTGGAAGGCAAACCCGTCGTAAGCAAACTCAACGATATCCACATCGCCGACAATGTTAAGGGCATGCTCGAAAACGACCGAAAGGCTGAAGAAGAGGCTATTGCCGCCTACAACAAGGCCATCCGTTTGGTGGCTGAGTCCAATGATCATCGCACCAAATCCTTCCTCGAAGGTATCCTCAAAGACGAGGACGAACATCTGGATTACATTGAGGAACAACTTGACCAGATCGAGCAGATGGGCATCGAAAACTACCTGACCACGATCAAGTAACTTAATTTCGAACCGAGAATAAGTGGGCGCGAAGCCCACTTATTTTTTATTTAGTTTGTGTGTATACGCAGGAAACAGGACCCGCCCTGGCAGAAAAACGATCAGGACATGTGTGTTTAACCGCAGGCAAGCTGGTTGGACCGTTCTGAATCCTTATTCCAATTTGATGTCGCAGTCAAGTCAACCAAAACCTCCCCCCCTCACCTCTTTTAAGGGCGCACAGAACTGTGCAGTTACATATATGCCCACGTTGCGGAATAGGTTATCCTGCCCACTGGGGTTTCAGAGAGGACTTCACTCTACAAGGATGTTTGCAGCGAAAAGAGTTTGAGGCCGTCTCGTGGTCTATCCCTCCTACGAGCAATATTTTACTTTTATTCCTTTTACTTTAGTGGCTATGCGCATTAATTTGTCACCCAACCTTTAACTATTGGACCGATTTTCAAATCAAATACTTTCTTTTTTACCAGAAAACAGAACTTTAGAATGAGAAGCGCTATTGACACCTGGTATTCAGGCTTTATAATAATTTTAAATCTTATGTAGCTCACTTTTGGAGACTAACCTATGAATCAACGAAATTTTATTGTAGTCCTGGCATTAATCGCAGCTTTGCTCGCTGGCTGGATGTTCTATACATCCCAGCAGGCGGTACAAGCCGAACCTGTTGAGTCCATCAGCAGCAAATATTGGAGCTCTGGTCATGCTGACGCGGAATCCGAAGCCTTCGTGCATTGGAATGAAGACGATCCAGCCGAGATCCCGCCTTTTTGCGCCAAATGCCACAGCAGTTCAGGCTTTGCCGATTTTGTCGGCGCAGACGGTTCCGCAGCTGGTAAAGTGGATAAGCCCGGGAAGATCAATGACCCGATTAGCTGCACCGCCTGCCACAGCGACGCCGCACATGCGCTCGACTCGGTCACCTTCCCTTCCGGCAACGAAGTAAGCGGAACCGGGAAGAATTCGGTTTGTATGACCTGTCACGGCGCTTTGACAGCCGGTACCGCGGTTGATGTTGCCACAGAAGGTAAGGATGAAGACACTCCCATCCCTGACTCGAGCATGATTGGGCCGCATTACTATCACGCCGCGGCTGTTCACCAGGGTTCGGATGCTGGCGTTGCCTACGAATACGAAGGCAAGACTTATGTCGGCGCCTTCCTCCATGCCAACACTGTCGACTCTTGTACAAAATGTCATGATCCACACTCACTGCACACGCGGGACATACCCGAATCTGACGCCAGCCTGTGCTCCACCTGCCATTCCAACGTTACCGGCTGGGCAGACTATCGCTCAGTCAGCATGTCTAAGGTGGACTTTGATGGCGACGGCAAGGTTGAACCAATTTTTGACGAAATTGAAGGCATGAAAGCAGTTCTCGCGGAAGCCATGTCCAAGTACTCATTGGCTGCCACCGGTACTGGTTTTGGGCTGAAACTCGAGTCCTACCCTTATACTTTTATCGACACCAATCAAGATGGCATGATCGATGAAAGCGAAGGCATCTTCCCCAACCAGTATTCCACCTTCACCCCACGCATGCTCAAAGCTCTCTTCAATTATATGTTCGTCGCCAAAGAGCCCGCTGCCTACGTACACAATGCGGATTATGTTCTTCAGTTGATGTATGACTCCATTGAAGACCTCTCTGCACTCAGCGGCGTGACCACCGATGGTTTGATCCGACCTTAGGGTCTGATCTCATAGACTGGACACAAGAAGGCGAAACTTATGAGCCCATCAAATAAAAGAAAAATCTTCTACACTGTCTATTTCACGCTGGTGCTGTTACCTGCGGTCGCCATGCTCGTATCCGGCTATTTCCGTGGGGATGGTATCCGTGATACTGCGGTCTTCCTCGGCTTTATCGGCATGTCTCTGGCCGGTATTCAATTGATTTCTATCGGCCGAATTCACTGGTTGTCAGACGCGCTGGATATGGACAAAGTCTACAACAATCACCATTGGGTCTCACTCTTGTCCATTTTGCTGATTGTTGCTCACTTCATGCTCCTAAGCTTTTACAACCCACTCATCGCAACGTATTTGAACGTGTTCGAAGCGCCCTGGATGATTGCTGCAGGATCGATTGGCTTGTTTGGTCTGCTGCTTATCGGCATCACCTCCGTTCTGCGTAAATCTATTAAAATAGATTACCGTTACTGGTTATTTATCCACGACCTTTTTACAATCATCATTCTCGTCTTCGGCATGATCCACCTGTTCAAAATCGGATATTACACCAGCCATCCCCTTATGAAAACGATTTGGATTATCGAAATTGCCATTTGGGTAATTGCTTTTCTTTATATCCGAATCATCCGACCTATGCGAATCGGTCAGAAACCCTACATGGTTGAATCTGTGGTGGGCGAATCTGCTGACACCTACACCCTCACCCTTGTTCCAGACGGTCATGAAGGTGTACCTTTCGAGGCGGGTCAGGTGGCCTGGATCAGCACAGGGCCTTCGCCCTTCGTGCTCAGCCGTAACCCCTTCTCGTATTCAGGAAGTTCGGAACGCGAAGGTGAGTTGCGGTTCTCGATTAAGAACCTGGGCGACTTCACATCTACTGTCCCCCATATGAAAAAAGGTCAACGTGTCTACGTGGACGGTCCTTACGGTACCTTCAATTTGGATGATCCGCGCATGCAAAATGGCCTTGTGATGATCGCCGGCGGGATTGGTCTGGCACCGGTGATGAGCATCCTCAATACGCTGGCAGACCGCGGCGACAAGCGCCCCACCTATGTTTTTTATGGCGATCTGAACGAAAATACCGCCCTTTATGAGGATGAGTTTGAACAGTTGAAACCCAAACTCAACCTCGCTTTCGTCCAGATTTTGGAAAAACCTCTCCAGGAAGACTACCCCCATAAAGGCTACATCACCAAGGATATTATGCTGGAACACTTGCCGCAAAACTACGAGGATCTGTTTTATTTCGTCTGCGGTCCGGCCCCAATGCTGCGCGCGATCGAAAAACACTTCGATGCCATGGGTGTTTCTGAATCCCAGGTGCATGAAGAAAACTATACAATGGCGTAATCGTTATTCAAATAAGATTAACCGGGTCCTAGAGTAGGACCCGGTTTTTTAATTATCCGAAGGAGCAAGAAGACAATAATTTCTATGGTTCAACCGGTAATCCGGCGTTGATCAAGGCTTCAAAGCCGCCCAAAACCGGGTTGACTTTTTTGAAACCATCTTGCAACATCAGGAACGCCGCCCGGGCGCTCGTATTTTCAGCCGGTCAGGTGCAGTAGGTGATGTACCAGGCTTCTTTATCCAGACCGGGCAAATAGGCTTCAATCTCACCCAACGGGATGCTGATCGCTCCCTTAATATGGTTGATCTCGTATTGGCTGGCTTGCCTGACATCCAGCAAAATCGCCCCATTTTGCTCGATCGCGCTGACGGCTTCTGACGCGGTCAAGCGGGGAATGTCATCCTGGGAGCGTAAGATCGGGTCTCCGCTCAAGTCACGCAGCCCGCGGTAAACAAACAGAGCAATCACAGCCGCAACCACTGCAAATATGACCCACACCGGAGTCAGGTTTTGTTTCTTCGCTTTAATTGGGAGTCTTCTTTTGGCCATTTTGTACCTCTGCCTTGTAGTTTGGAATTATGGCATAAAGTGCTGATTTTAACCCGTTATCGTATAAGCCAGGTTCCATTCCGTCTGGTGCCTTTAATTTCGCACAATCATCAGAGCGGCCTCTCTGTATGGGATCGGGATTGCTCTCCTGTGAACTATAATCTACCGTGAACTTTAACAAACGCTGGGATTAGCCTGGTTGAACGGTGATTGTCTTTTCGAGTTGAGACGCGCTTGTTAAGCCCCTCCTTCTCTATTCGCTTTATAATTAGGCATTCATCGATCACTTGATCGTACCTGTGGAGAGCGTAATGCTGGAAGTAAATGTCAACGGTGTTCCATATCAACTTCAAGAAATCCCTGGTGAAAAACTAAGCGACCTTTTACGGAGGCGCCTGCAGCTGACCGGAACGAAAATCGGCTGTGGTGAAGGACATTGCAGTATCTGCACGGTGTTGGTCGATGGGGTACCCACGCGCTCGTGCATCACTCGAGCCGCCAAGGTCAATGGCAAGTCGATTTTGACTGTTGAAGGACTGCGGGCATTGCGCCCCAGCCACCAGCAAGACCAGCGTGAGGATCTCAAAGCGCTCCACCCCCTGCAGGAGGCCTTTATCAGCCACGGTGCCATCCAGTGTGGTTTCTGCACGCCAGGACAGCTATTGAAAGCCCACGCCCTGCTGCAAAACAATGCCGATCCAAGCCTGGATGAAATTCGGGAAGCCATGAATGACGTGATTTGTCGTTGTGGCAGTTACGAAGCCATCATTTCCGCTATCCAGGCAGCCGCAAAAGCGATTCGCGAAGACGGTTACGTGCAGCCCCGCCAGGTTCCGCTGGGCGAGCAGGACCTCAATTATGTCGGCAAACTCGCCATACGCCCGGACGCAGTTGCCAAGGCAATAGGCAGCGCAAAATTCAGCGATGACCTGCATTTTGAGGGCATGCTTTATGCCCGTGTGCTGCGCGCCGGCATTCCCTCAGCCATTTTGCGCTCGCTTGACAGCTCGCAAGCCCGGCAATTGCCCGGGGTTGTTGCTGTTTTGACGGCGAAAGACCT